>JBFRWR010000732.1:0-8075 GCA_051439685.1 Trichodesmium sp. | reverse complement strand
AACAGATAAAAGAATTAATGGCAATGGTAGGAGGACATCCTTATTTAGTCCGTCAAGCTCTCTATCATATTGCCCGGAAAAAAATAACTTTAGAAAAACTATTACAGGTCGCTCCCACAGAAGAAGGCCCCTATTGCGACCATCTGCGTCGCCACTTAAATAATCTTGAAGAAAATCCAGAATTATTAACAGCAATTAAACAAATTATTGCTGTAGATTATCCTGTACCTATAGGTACAAAAGAAGGTTTTAAATTACGCAGTATGGGATTAGTAAAATTTCAAGGTAATTCAGTTATGCCTCTATGTGAATTATATCGGAGATATTTTAGCGATCGCCTTTAACAAAGTTAGAATTCAGAAGTCAGAAGTTGTTTTTATAACGGGGATTAGAGCAACGCTCCAAAAACATTTCGCCTTAAAAGTACCTTGCTCTAGACCCAATTATTTTGGTAAACCTAAACGATAAAATCTTCAATTTGAATTTTATCCTGTTTGAAGTCCATCTAATTAATAATGTATTTACCAAGTAATTATTTACTACAAATACAGGTTCAATAATATTATACAAATCATCAAAAATAATTCTATGAAAACGAAATTTATGCCACCGAAAGTATAGGCAATTCAAGATTATCCATTTTTCCTGCTTCCTTCTTGCTTAAATTTAGTATTGTGGGATTACTCGATAAAATTTGTATTAGACTTGGCTACAATTTTCAATAATTTAGAATGCGCGAATTAAGAATTTAGAATTACCTCTCCTTGAAAAGAAGAGGATTGACAAACAGGAAAATTTTTATTTATTATACCCTTAAAAGGGGAGGCTTTCAACCAGAATGTTTCGGTAAAAATATATCTTTTTTTTCTTCATTTTTTATGTTTATTATGCCCAAAAACTACTATTTTGTAACATTGTTTGTTTCAATTCGTATAAGATAAAATAAGCATTTAGCTATTAGCAGTCAGCCATCACCAAATTCTCTCAATTTATCCATTATCCATTATTCATTATCCATTATCCATTATTTTTAACTTTCTAATTTTAAAAAATGTACCCTTCCCGAAGCTTCACCAGCAAGAATTTGTACTCCATCTGAGGTAACGGTACAACATTCTAAAGAACTTTCTCCAGTAAAATTGGCAATTACCTGTCGTGATTCTAAATCCCACACTTTAAGAGTATTATCATCAGAAGCAGAAATAACTCGCTTGCCATCTGGTGTTATAGCAACAGAACTTACCCAGTCAGTATGACCACTTAAACTGAATAGTTCTTGTTCCGCTTCCAAAGACCAAACCTTAATAGTTTTGTCAAAAGAACCAGAAACAACTTGTTTGCCATCTGGTGTTACGACTAACGCTTTTACCCACCCAGTATGACCAACTAATGTACTAACTTCCTCCCCTGTTTCTAAACTCCAAACCTTAATAGTTTTGTCAAAAGAACCAGAAACAATATGTTTCCCATCAGGTGTTACTGTGACTGCACTTACCCAGTCAGTATGACCTGTCAGAGTAAAAATTTCCTTTAATGTATCTAAACTCCAGACTTTCAGAGTTTGGTCAGATAAACAGGCGATCGCTTTCTTACCATCTGGTGTAACTGCTACAGCAAAAATACATCTATTATCTCCTTCTATTGTCAACAATTCTTGTGCTGTTTCTACATTCCAAATTTTCAGGGTGTTATCGTCTGAAGCTGAAATAATCCGTTTATTTGGTAATGCAGCAACAGAATTAACTCTATCAGTATGACCTTTCAGAGTACAAATAGATTTTGTTGTATTGAAATTCCAAACTTTGATCGTATTATCCCAAGAAGCTGAGACTACTTGTTGATCTCCTAAAACTACTGCTGCATTTACCCTATTAGTATGTCCGATCAGGGGGGAAACTTCTTCAGATGAACCAAGACTCCAGACTTTGAGGGTAAAATCATCAGCTCCAGAAATTAAGCGTCCATCTGGCAAAATGGCAACTGCATATACTGAGTCAGTATGACCTTTGAGGGGGAATAACTCTTCTCCTGTTTGCAGACTCCATACTTTGAGCGTGTTATCAGAGGCAGCGGAAATCATTCTTTTATTATCTGGATCTACTGCTACTGCGTTTATTCCTTTAGTATGACCTTTGAATGTAAAAATTGTTTTTTTCTGCTGCAAATCCCACACTTTAATTGTATTGTCTGAAGAACCAGAAATAACTTTTCCTCCAGGAATTTTTGTGATGGTTCTGACGCCACCTGTGTGACCTGTGAGTGTAAATATTTCTTCTCCTGTCTCGATATTCCAAATTTTTAAAGTGTTATCCGATGAACCGGAGATAATTTCTCGCTCCGATAATACAGCGATCGTATTTACCCAACCTTTATGTCCAGTAATGGTGATATCTTCCTTCTGTGTTTGGAGGTTCCAGACTTTAATCGTATTGTCAGATGAACCAGAAATTACTCGACCATCTGGTAACGCAGCAACAGCTCTTACCCCTCTACTATGACCTGTTAATGTCATAAATTCTAATGTTGTTTCTAGGTTCCAGATTTTGATCGTGAAGTCATCGGAACCAGAAATTACTAATTTATCATCTAGTAATGCTATCGCTCTAATTCTACCTGTGTGACCATTGAGAGTAGCTATTTCTCTTCCTGTTTCTAGGTTCCAAACTTTGAGAGTATTGTCAGATGAACCAGAAATTACTCGACCTTCGCTGGTGACACTTACGGCGTTGATCCAACCAGTATGACCAATAAAAGTTCTTAATAACCTACCTCCTGGAGGTGTCAAACTCGGTGCAGTTGGTCTTAACCAGGTACATTTGTTCCAGGATTTTGCCTGTTGCAACATTTTCTGAATTTCTGGGATTTCAAAAGATAAAAGTCTTCCCCACAGTTGTCCTGCTAGTTGAGTTTTATCTTCGACTAGGATATGAGATGACAGTTCAATTGCACCTTGAATTAATTTTAGGGTTTTGAGTTGCGCTGTTGATGTCCATACATCAGATTCCATCGCTTCTTCATAATCATTTAGTAGATATTCTACTCCAAATAAATATAGTCTAGTTTCAATAAAATCAAAATCTGTAAGTAAGCGATGCAATTGTTCTGTATCTGATTCACTAACTAGAAAACCAGGTAATGTTTCTAAAAGATAGCGTTGATCTTCTAGGGGTAGTTGACCTAAATTTTCCCTAAATTCACCCATTTCAATTTCCTTGGCTAAAAATAATTTTTCAGAAGTAGAACTATGATTTTAAATATAACTTTATTAATGGAAAAAATTTGACAAATCAATACTTTGGGATTAGGCATTTTTGTAAACCATCCCTAACAAATTATTTTTGATTTGTTTCTCCATACTTTCTATTTCAATTAATGATTCTACTTCTTGAACAATATCTTTGCGGTAGAGGAAATCTTGAAATGCAGCGTGATATATGCTATATACTGGCTTGCCTTCTGTTTGATAAATTCGCAGAAATTGTGCCCATTCATCTAATATTTCTTGAACTGTTAAGGATATTTCTCCGCTAAATTTTGCTAGCATTCCACAGGATACTGGCTTACGAGTTTTGGTGATAAAATATATGATTTTAAGTTTAGTAATTGGTAATGGTTTAACATTCATTTTCATACGATGCCAGTGTTGATCGTAATATTTCTCTAAACCTTGGGGTAAACTTTCTAAACTAATATCTCTATAGTTACCTTGCTCAATATCATCAAGTACATATTTTAAATACATGAAGTTATTTTCGCTTTTGCTAGCTATAGATTCAACAAATTCTTCTAATGTCAATCCTCTTTCTTCAATCCATGCTTGAATTGCTGGTCTTTTTGTTCTTAAGCGAATAAAAAGTTTAACGTCTTCTAAACTTTCATTAGGGTAGATCATTAAGTCAAAAGTTTTCTGCGGTGCTGATACTACTAATGGCAGTGGATCAGACCTCTTGGTGAGCAAAAAATATACTGTATTGGGTAAATTAGATGGTAAGTATAGGACATTCGCTGCTCCACTTTGACTACTTAAATCGACTTCATCTAAAGCATCTACTGCTATTATCAGTTTTTCTCCTGGTGGTAGTTGGGTACTGATTTCGTTTAGTAATTTTGATAAAAAGTTGCCATTGTTAATATTATCTGGATGTAATGGTAATTCATAGGGTAAATTATAGCGTTCAATTAACTGGGTACACACACTCTTAAGAAAATCTTCAGCCCTAGTTCTACCTTCTGATAATAGGTTAAAATAGGTGACACAACCTGTACGACGGACATATTCGGCAATAATTGTACTTTTACCTACTCCTGGATCGGCTTCGATAATAAAATATCCTTTGGACTGGTTATGAATGAAGTCGTCAATGGCATCAAAAACAAAGCCTCTTCCGAGAAATCCTTCCGTTTTGTCTGCTATTAGGGCAGCAAAGTCAGCAGGTATTGCTAGACTTTGCTTCATCTGTTTACTTAAAAGTGATATTAACTGTTCTAGGTGGGAGTTAGCACCTCCAATACCTAGAATTATTCTGTCAATATCTTGTCGATAGTCCCCAACAAATTGATCTACTCTTTTCTCTATTCTATTGGTGACATCGACTAGACGACTCACGTCTTCTCCCGCTGTTGCTAACATATCATGGACTAAAGCTTGAAATACTGTACTTTCTGTCCTCAACTCGTGGCGAAATTGATGTACTGTAATTGATACTAATCTAGTTTCTACTAGATAAGATAATTCTTGGGGCGCGTGTTTGAGCCACTTATCTTTGCTTTGCAGTCTAGACATTACTACTTTTGTAATTGCTTGTTCTTCTCCACCTTGAGGTAAATGAGTCATTCTATGCTTCTGTGTCTGCACTAAATCTAATATCATTAGTGCATCTTTTTCCATTTCTGTTAACCTAGCTTCAATTGCGGTTTTGTCTTGTTTCCACTGGGGTAGTTGTTGAGATTCTTTACGAATTACTTGCAAAGCTTTGCAATATGAAGTGACTAAAGCTGTCTGTATTACCTGATTCTTTTCATCAGCCTTCTTTGCTGCCCATTTACTTACCGAATGCCATGTGACACTGGTTACTTGTTCTAGTCCTGCACCCGCAAACAGGGTTAATATCTCTATGAGCATAGTTTAGTACCCTTGACTTATACCAAATTTAGTGATATATCTTAATATTTTTAATAGCATAGCTTAACCTTAATATTTACCACAAATTGATGTTTTTAGAAAGAAAGATCGCTACAGTTCTGCATAAATCGTCCAATTTATAGTGCTAGGGAGTAGGGAATAGGGAATAGGGAATAGGGAATAGGGAACAGCAGACTATTAAAAGGGTTTGATAATTTAGGAATGCCCTAACCCTGTCGGCGTAGTGCTATATGAAAATTTTTAATTTGAATTAGTTATATGATTCTGGATTTTGTGAAGATATAGTAGCTATAATAAATATACCACATTAATTTCTTATATTTTGTAGCTAAACGAACTTGATGTTTATTAATTAGCTGGGAAAATTAATTTAAAAACGGTAGATTAAGAGCCAAAAGAAGCAGAGCTAATTTACTAAATATAGGACTTACGCAAAGAAACCCGGTTTATAGGATAAATCGTTGTTTTTAATAGAAGAGGTCTAGGAGAAACCTTGTTTCTGGGTTCTCCTGCGTAAGTCCTGAAATACATAATAATTTTGCATGACTATTTAATTTAAAGATAATAAGAAATCATAAAATACTCAAATAACTGAATGGATACTAGGAAAAGTAGCGATCGCATTTAATAAGTTTTGAATTTAACAAGCTATCAGCTAAATTCCATCTATGAAAAAATGCTAAAGTTAAAAGTTGACTGAAAATCCCAATCAGTGCAAAATATAGTATTGATTCAGAATTAATAAAATTAACAAGTTAATGGACATTATCGAATTTTTTAAGTTAAGTGCAGGTGAATGGTTTTCCCAACGCACGGTTCACAATTTAGTTTCTGGGGAGTTGCAAGCAGGTAAATCAGAATTGAAGGTTGAGATATTAGAAAATACTAACCCTACAGTAATTAAATTGTGTGAAAAAAATCAGGTCGATCCCAGCACAAGTCAGTTAGTAGGAGTAAATATTAACTGGAATGGTACTACTAAGAAAGAACAGGTAAAAGATGCAGGTTCAAAAATGTTGATACTTATTCCTAATTCTGATGATCTCAACCAAGGTGTGTTATTGCAAGATGGAGGAAATGGTGACGGTAAAAATTTGAATGGTCGCTATGTTATGGGGAGCGATGATGTTCTCACTTTAATTACTGAGTCTGAGGGTTTATATGCAGAGGAACGTTTTTGGTATCTAATCCCTAATTTACGGTTGCGGACCAGTGTGGTTAAGAGAGCATCAGGTTTTACTTTTGCTACTTTTTGCTCAGAAATTCGCAGAATTAGTAAGTAGGGAATAGGGAGTAGGGAATAGTTAGAAGTCAGGATATCGAGAAATAGAATGGGAAAAATGCAGAATATTCACAATCTCTCCATCTCCCGATCTTTATTAACTATATAGCTTTCTAACCAAGAAACCGGGTTTATTGCTCTGATTATTTTTGTTCAAACCCAGAAACTTCCTTGATCAACCCGGTTTCTGCATAAGTCCTGATTAGATTAAGCTGTTGTGACAATTTTGTAAATTTCCATAATTGTCTACTCTTCATTATGACAATTAACTAACTGACACTTACAGACTAAGTTATACCTTATCAATTAGCTTATGATTGGAATCAATTGAGGCATTAACACAAATATGACACCTGATAATTTGGTTAGTTTCTATCAAGATAATCTTAGAAATAAGGTGAACTTTTGTGGAATATGTCTACATAATTACAGCAAATCAGTTAGGCGAAAATTATGAATTTAGCAACAACAATTGATGCCAATAATTACAAAAAAATAGACTTAGCTGGCTATTGCCATGTTTCACCTGATTATCTACAAATTAGAGCAAGAATTAATTATTTGATTCAACGCTATATTTCTCTAGACATTTTAACGGAAAGGCTTTTAGATTTACCCCAACAATTTAAAAATCCTCAACAAAGACCTTGGCAAAAAATTCATTGGCAAGCTATTAATAAGAGTCAAATTATTGGTATTAAACCAGAACTGTTTTTACAAGTAGTTGCTTCTGCTGTAGAAATAGAAGCTCCAATTCGTTCCTATTCTCAAGAAAGTAGAGCCTATTTAGAAAAAGTTCATCCTCAACTTGCTAGATTTATGGGGGGTATAGCTGATGAAAATGGGAAAATAATTGAAGTTGGAATTTGGGAAAAAGAAGAACGACAACACGCACCTGTTTTTAGTAAGATTTATCAACAACTTACAGGGGAAAAATTGTCTGTAAAACCTAATACTGTTACAGGTTATCAACCTACTGGAAATGTTCGGGCAGAAATATATAATCATGGTTTGGGTAGAATTAGTACAGAATGGAGTGCTGTATCAATTTATTTATGGTTAATGTCACATTCTACTGGAGCATTACAAATGGCGATCGCTCAACCTTTACAGGATGAAGTTAATCATTTGGCTAAGTTTTGGGGTATTACAAGATGGGGTTTTAATGATTCTGTTTTGCAGCGGGTTATTGGGGGTACATCTCGTCTAATTAGATTATTAAATCATCACCAAGAAGAACGATCTTTTGGTCGCAATATTCTCAATTTTTCTCATCTTAAATATGGTATTGAGATTGGCTATAGTTTGATGCGGGTGATGATGCAAATGTGTCGTTGGAATTATCATATTAAAACTGATGCTTTGAATCAAGTTTTTGGTGGTAGCTCTATCGATATATTGAAAAATAGAGGAAATATTTGGTATTAGGGAGATCGGCTAAGAGGAAATCAGAATATTAGGATATGATCTTAAATCTGGTTTAATACTTACTTATTACCGAATAATTAATCATTATTAATGCTTAATTATTAATTATAGCGGTTTTCACTTCATGACTACAAAACTTCTTCCTTCTTCCTTCTCTCCTAGATAACTAAAGCCTTCTTCCTTTAAACCTAAATCTCTGTAGTCTATATTAATGAAAACTGC
>JBFRWR010000731.1:0-9526 GCA_051439685.1 Trichodesmium sp. | reverse complement strand
TTTTGGTTAAAATACATCACTAAACGAGGTAAGTGGGCAGTTTCATCTCCCAACTCTTCTGATAAAACTTGACTTTTTTCTATTTTTCCTTTAGTCAGAATATCACTAAATTCTTGATTCAAAGATTCCACTTCCTCTTCTGAAAGCTCTGACTTGAGACGAATTACAAACTTTTCCCCTACATAACGACTAGAATGATAAACTCTGTAAAAGTTAGCGATCGCTTGACAAGCTACTTCTAAATCATCCGTAATAGTATATAAGTTAGAATCCTGTGGACTAATCAAACCTCGTCTTAAAAGTTGTTTGTGGACAAAATCGTTCCAGTCATGCCAATAATTTCCTCCTGGACAATCTATTAATAGTAAAGGCGCGGGGCCATGTTTTCCAGTTTGACTCAAGGTTAAACTTTCAAATGCTTCATCTAGAGTACCAAAACCTCCTGGAAATAAAGCCAGAGCGTCACTCTCTCTGAGGAAGAATAATTTACGAGTGAAAAAATACTTAAAGTCTATAACCTTATCATCTCCTTGAATAAAAGGATTTGATTCTTGCTCAAAAGGTAACTGAATATTTAAACCAAAAGATTTTTCTGATCCTGCTCCTTCATTTCCAGCTTGCATTATCCCACCACCCCCACCAGTCATTACCATAAAACCTTGCTGAGTAATACGATTAGCAAAATTTACTGCCATTTTATATTCTGGGGTATGAGGGGATGTTCTTGCCGAACCAAAAATTGTAATTTTGCGAATATGACGATAGGGATAAAATACCTCAAATCCCTTTTTCATGTCCTGTAGAGAAGCTGCTAATATCTTCCAGTCTAATCTGTCTAACTCTTCTCCCGCCATTTTAACTATAGTGGAGAGCGATCGCCGAATCCATTTTTCATACTTTAAAGTTGGCAAACTATTGACTAAGTTAGTTATTTCTTTCTCAATAGACTCTACTTGTGATAACTGAAAATCTGAAGCCATTAAATTGCCACCATTTTTCAAAAAGCCATGCGGTTCAATAATTGATAATTGATAATTGATAATTACCTCTCCCTAAAAGGAAGAGGATTGAATAAAAGGAAATTTTTTTCTTGTTTCTCCTTTAAAGGAGAGGCTTTAAACCTTAATTATTCGGTAAAATTAAAGATTAACTAGAGTTACTAAAATACTAATTAGGGTTGGCGCTCAAAAGTCTTTTTTCAGGAGCGGAGGAGTAGGGAGTAGGGGAGTAGGAAGTAATTTTTGAGCTATTCTCTTATCCGAAATTCGCTCCTTTTTGAGGATAGCTGAAAACTAGGTACTTTTTCCAGACCTAAAAAGGTATTTACCTTTATCTATAAATTCTTTGGGATTTAATCAGCAGAGCAATAATTACCAAAGATAATATTTGAAATATTATTCTAAATATCTCCATGAAAGAGGTAGTAGGGGTGAGGAAGAAACAATTGATGGTTTATTTACAATAATTAATTTTATTTTTTATTGTTGGAAATTTTTAATACAGCAGATTTCGGGTAAATGGGGTAAAAGGTAAATGGTGAAAATCTTGCATTGCGGGAATATTACCCGCTTCGGGGTGTACATCATAACGCGCGGAAACCGCTGTATGTATATAGAATAAAGTTTTACCTAATCAAGAATAATCTAAATAAAAGTAGATAATTTTGGATAAGTCTATCTTTTCTTCACTTCAGTTTTATGCACAGTTCAAAACTATATTATCATTCCTGAATTGGCAACCCTTAAAATAAAATTTTGACAGACTCACTAATAAATTAACTCTTGTTAAGATGTAAATAATTTAACGTTCAAGCTTCCCCTGATCAGGAGAGAATATGCTTTATTTTACTCATCTTCAACGAACTAATAATAATTATCAACTTCTGCTCTTTTAATCTTCTCAGCTTTGTGCAACAAGAGTCTTATTTATGTCATTTTCAAGCCAAGATTATTTTATTTTTTTTCTGGATGATAGATGAGTGTTTAGTATTCATTTAACTATCAAGTATAGTACTCTTAAAAAAATTAAAAATAGAGTAAATAACATGAATCGCCCACCTCAATTATCCAGACAATTATCCTAAGTATAAAGTCTGCAAATTATTGAAAATAGGCGGGATAAAAACTAACATAAATCTCATCTTCCATCCAGAGATTAGTATTAAAATAGTTTGAGACTACCAGTTAACCCAGGTGCTTTTCTATAGTATTCGCCAATGTAGTTTTTGGAACAGCTCCAACCACCATATCCACCCTTTGGCCTCCCTTAAAAATCATTAAAGTAGGAATACTGCGAATCCCATATTGACTTGCTACATTAGGATTTTCATCCGTATTTACTTTAACTACTTTTATTTGTTCTTTATATTGATCTGCAATTTCTTCGACTACAGGAGCCACCATTCTACATGGTCCACACCAAGGTGCCCAAAAGTCTACTAAAACTGGAACTGGGCTTTCAAGAACTTCCTGCTTGAAACTGCTATCGGTAACTGGTGATGCTGCTGCCATTCTTTTATTATCCTTACCTTAAATTATGTATACTTGTTAATTCAATTTTCCCATCATTTATGACAGGAGTTTCTCACATTTTGAATTAAAGCTACCACATTTCTCAAAATTTATAGATTTCTGAAAAATATGATTGATATCTATTATAGAATCATAGTATCAACTTTCTGTTGATTTTATCAGAAAACAAAATTTTAGCAATACCAATTAGATTATTAATTTAACATATAAATACTTTAAATTATATTATTCGCCTCGAATTATCTAGACGATTATATTTGTATATTTGACATTTTAGTATAGTCAAGGTCTGGGAGGGGTTTCTGGATACTGAAATATATGGAGATTGATATATTTTAATCAGGCTTGCGC
Organism: Trichodesmium sp.; assembly: GCA_051439685.1. GTDB lineage: Bacteria > Cyanobacteriota > Cyanobacteriia > Cyanobacteriales > Microcoleaceae > Trichodesmium. The sequence continues at coordinate 6,644 of JBFRWR010000731.1, read as the reverse complement.
AAGATAAAGTAACAAGATTACAAAATAAAGCTTTGAGGATGATAGATATCTAAAAAGTCCCAAGTTTTGGCCTATGGAATCTCAAAATCCTGGCATTTTTGAGGAAAATCTCTGACCATTATCTGGATAATCAACCGCAGAACTTTTGCCTAATACCTATTTCTCTGTAAACCCGATCTGATCAATTCCCATATTTCTATAAAAAATTAGGAATTTAACTAACTTTTATTAGATATGTGGTATTGTAATACCTATAAAATTTTTGACTCTATCAAACCCTAGTTTACAAAAGGAACCGCCCGAACCAAAAAAAGTCCAGGCGGAGTGTGGTGTGAGGAGTGAACGGAAACATGCATCTCCGCTATTCCTATTGTGACACTTATTTTGAGATAATTCCAGGGTAAACCCTAAATTTAGAAATTACTTCACAAATGTTATCAAAACCATAATAATTTTGACTTAGGTAAATCTACTTACCCATGCCTAATTGTTGTGCCTTTTGATATACTTTACCTTCCGTTAACAACGAAGGAGCAATAACCACCTCAACCTTTTGCATTTCCTTCAAATCTTTAGCTCCTAAAGTTCCCATGCTAGTCTTGAGGGCGCCCAATAAATTATGAGTCCCATCATCTAATTGTGCTGGACCAGATAAAATTTGTTTAATAGTACCAGTTGTCCCAACCTTAATCCGAGTGCCTCGTGGCAAGACAGGACTAGGAGTGGCCATACCCCAATGATAACCACGTCCAGGAGCTTCAGCAGCCCTAGCAATAGGTGAACCAATCATTACCCCATCAGCACCACAAGCAATACATTTACAAATATCACCACCAGTAATTAAACCCCCATCAGCAATAACAGAGACATAATTGCCTGTTTCTTGGTAATAATCATCTCGTGCAGCGGCACAGTCTGCTACTGCGGTTGCCTGGGGAACTCCCACCCCTAAAACACCACGAGATGTACAAGCAGCACCAGGGCCAATACCTACTAACACACCTGCTGCCCCTACTTTCATTAAATTTAAGGCCACTTCATAAGTAACACAGTTGCCTAAAACCACTGGCATCGGCATTTCTTGGCAAAACTTAGCTAAATCAAGGCTTTCGACGGATTCAGGTGATAGGAATGCAGTTGAAACAACTGTTGCTTGGACAAAAAATAAGTCTGCACCAGCTTCAGCAACTACTTTCCCATATTTCATTGCCCCCGCTGGTGTAGCACTAACTGCAGCAATGCCACCTTTGCTTTTTATTTCCTTAATTCTTTGAGCAATTAATTCTGCTTGAACAGGAACAGCATAAAGTTCCTGCATTAATGTCACAAATTCATCTTTCCCTACAGAGGTAATTTTTTCTAATATTGGCAATGGGTTAGCATAGCGGGTTTGAACACCCTCTAAATTAAGAACTCCCATTGCTCCTAGTTCTGATAAGAGAATGGCCATTTGTACATCAACTACTCCATCCATTGCACTAGCAATGATCGGAATTTCTCTTTCAATCCCACCAATACTCCATCTAGTGTCTGCTAAACTTGGATCAAGTGTACATTGCCCAGGAACTAAGGCAATTTCATCAATTCCATAAGCTCTACGAGCTGTCTTTCCACGTCCAATAAGTATATCCACTACTTTTATTTATTCCCAATACCATTTTAGTTAGGTTATCAAATTAAGAGGAGCATTGGTTAATAAGTTAATAGTTAAAGGAAATATAGGAATCCTATTTTAGTTGTAGAGGTAATTCATAAATTACCCCTACAGGAGTCAGGAGTCAGGATTTGCTGATGCTTTCAGTTTAATTTAACTATTTTGACACTCCACGGACTAAAGTCGCGCCGAATCAAGTTGGATTCTTTTTCATATTTTTTGTTTTTTTGCACAGCATTCCCTCGGAAAAGTTTATTTATCCCCACCTACTTATTATTTTAAAAAGTAGAAAAAAGCAAGATTTATATATAGCAATCCGCCCATAGGTTGCGGGTAATCAAAAAGTCAATAAAAAAAACTGAAAATCTTACCTGTTCAATGTTCCTTATTCCCTGTTCCCGAAAAAGCAGTAAGATTTTTACCACGAATAAAATAGGATTGCTAGGGTGCATCTCATATTAGCAAAAATACTTTTTTCCTATTCCCTATTCCCTGTTCCCAGTTAAGAGTTCCCTGTTCCCTAAAAGCGATAAATTTTTGGCTTTATTCACGCATTGAGATGCACCCGCTTGCTATAGATATTGATAGTTTTTTTTCCTTCATATAAAACTTGTTATGTATGTCTAAATTAAGGTAAGCATTCACCTTTCAGCTTTTGAGATACATCTATAGCAATCCGCCCATAGGTTGCAAAAAATCAAAAAGTAAATAAAAAAGCTGAAACTCTTACCTGTTGACTGTTCCCTATTCCCTTTTCCCTAAAAGTAGTAAGATTTTTATCCACGAATAAAATAGGATTGCTATATAATTTACTGCCACAAATTATATGAGTTAATAACTCAGATTTGTGGTTAAAAATTTAGTAGAATAAAAAAAATGCTATCTTCATTCATTAAAAAGCTAGGAACTGACTGCTGACTGCTAATAGCTGTTTCGCTTGCTTCGCTGCGCGATATGTTTGCGGAGCATTTCGCAGGAAATGCTTACAAATTAAGTTAAAAATTGGGCGTTGGTGAATGCCTAATGCTTTTGTCTCAAATATCTATGAAAAAACTATAATTGTAAGGTTAGTAAATATTGAAGAGCATTACCTAATCAGCAACCACAAAAATTTAGTCCGATAAATTATGGTTTGGACTTGTTGAGAAATACTCACAAGTTTATGATTGAGAAATTAATTAAGCTTTGGAGATAATGTCTAATATAAAGGAATCTACGTCTGGTAAAATTGAGGTTTTGTTATATGTTGTTCCTGGGGAAGATAGAAGCTTAAACCATAGCGATAGTCTTGGTGTTTGGTAATTCACAACTAACATCTATAACCATGCTTAAATTAAAATAGAATTATTCCTGGACAATGCTACGATTAAACTAATTTATAAACTCTAAAATATAATATTATGCTCCAATATCTTGTGGGTCTAATAGCAACTGCAATAGTTGGTTATACAGTTAACGCCTCTGTCAAAGTTATCGATCAGGGAGATGAGGCTTTAGTAGAACGCTTAGGTAAATATCAACGGACTTTGAGACCTGGACTAAGGTTGGTTTTACCCCTGGTCGAAAAAATAGCTTTTGTTGAGACAGTCCGTGAAAGAATATTAGATATTCCTCCCCAGTCAGTTATCACTAATGATAATTTAACTTTGCAGGTAGATGCAGTAGTTTACTGGCAAATAATAGAAATGCAGAGAGCATATTATGGAATTCAAGATGTAGAAAATGCTATTAATAATATTGTTTTAACTTCTCTCCGCTCTGAAATTGGTCGTTTGCAAATGCGAGAAGTTTTGTCTACAAAAGATGACATTGATAGAGCTTTGCTGAAGAAGTTAGATGATGCTACTTCTAATTGGGGAGTTAAAGTAATTCGTGTTGAACTTCAAAATATTATTTTCCCGGAAAAAGTACAGGCAGCAATGGAGTCAGAAAGAGTTGCTTTAAGTGAAAAACAAGCAATGATCGATCAAGCAGAAGGAGAAAAGGAAGCTGCTCTGGCGAAAGCAAGAGGACAGGCAGAGTCTATAGCACTTCTTTCTCAAAGCTTAAATTTGCGCCCAGATAGTCCAGCATTTTTGCAATTTTTGATTGCTCAAAGGTATTTAGATACTAATCAACAGTTAAGTGAAAGTTCTAATTCTAAGGTTCTATTTATGGATCCGAAAGCAATGTCAGAAGCATTAGCTGAATTAGTGGGAGATGCTCCTGATAATTATGCTCAATTGGAACAGTTATCTATTTCACCGGAGAAGCTGAAAAAACCTAATTGATATAAATATAATCAGAGAATAAATATGGGTTGATAATTCTAACTTTGTATTTTTTTCTTAATTCTGGTTTGCCTTCATTAAACTAAAAGTCAGGATAGCTAAGTTCATTAGTTGATAATTGATAATGGATAATTGATAATTACAAGATGGTTTTAACCGTTCCGGAATTGAAGAGCAGGAAATTCAAGAGCACTTTTTTTACCCTATCCAAGGGGAGGCTTCAAGGCGCGAATTATTTAATTATTAATTATTAATAATTCGGTAATGGAGCTTTTTATATTCAGTAATTCTCGTAGTTATGGGCTGCTTATTGGCATCAATTTACTGAGATTTTCTGTTGAAATTCTTAAACTTATCATCACATAAAATGACCGAAACTGTTACCTGTTTCCCTCATCTCCGCGTCCCGGCGTCCCCGCGTCTCCGCGTACCGGTGTCCTAGCCCAGCAACCAATTTTTTCAGTAACCCCTAATTCTATAGTGGCGTTAATCTTCAATCTGCTACAACCTAGAATTAGAAAATTGGCGTTGCTGAATTTTGGTATTATTTGTTTTTTATAACTACTAATTTATCAAAATTTGATAGATAGTTAAAATATATTTTTATACATTGATTTGGCAATGCAGATTTTTTCCTACTTAGGGTTTGCTGAAGAAGTCTTATGGGTGAGGGTCGGAGTTAGGAGTTAGGGGAATTTATAGAGGAAGTAGTAGGCAGAATAGTCCCTTACTTTTTCTGTCCTCGTGAGTCTTTAATTCTAACTTTTTGAACCTTTTGGAGTTAAAAGCTTGCACTTTTTCCAGACCTTGCAAAGGTTAAAAACTTTACCTGTTAATAGTTTGAGATTTAATTAGCAAACCCTACTTATTCTCCACTTTCAAACCTTATTCCTTGGCTGACTTGATTATTGGTTGAATAAAAAATCATGCGTATGGACGAACAACCCCCACAATACTTATTTATATTTAAAAATATCATAAATTTTGATTCTAGGCAATCTCTACATGAGCTTAAGAAAATGATGTGGGTACATGAATCGAACCTCTTCTGTATGGACTTCTTCAGACAGTGATATAGAAAAATATTTTCTCAACACCAGATTAGGGAAATCTACAATATCTGGGACAAAAACTTGCGGGTACGCTCCTCTTTAGGGTTTTGGAAAAATTCTTCTGGAGTCGCCTCCTCTACTAACAACCCATCAGCCATCAACACTATTCTATCTGCTACCTCCCTGGCAAACCCTACCTCGTGAGTCACCACCACCATAGTCATTCCCGAACTTGCTAAACCGCGCATAACATCTAAAACTTCCCGCACCATCTCAGGGTCTAAAGCAGAAGTCGGTTCATCAAATAACATAATTTTCGGCTGCATCGCTAAAGCACGAGCGATCGCCACCCTTTGTTGCTGACCCCCGGAAAGTTGACCGGGGAATTTTTTCGCCTGTTCCAAAATACCGACTCTTTCCAAAAGTTGCATTGCCACTTCTTCCGCCTTAACTTTTGGCCATCGGCGCACCCAGATCGGAGCTAAAGTGACATTTTGCAAAACTGTTAAGTGAGGGAATAAATTAAACTGCTGAAATACCATTCCCACTTCTCGTCTAATAGTTTCAATATTTTTCAAGTCGTGGGATAAGTTAATCCCATCAATAATAATGCTGCCTTTTTGAAATTCCTCTAAAGCGTTAAAGGTACGGATAAAAGTAGATTTACCGGAACCACTTGGCCCCATAATTACTACTACTTCTCCACGTTTTACTGTGAGACTTACTCCACGGAGAACATGAAAATTATTGCTATACCATTTCTGGACATCTGTGGCAATAATTCCTACGTTGGTATCTATTGGTGTTTCAGTTTTGTTTGATTCTGTTTGTGTCATTTTTATTTTTAGGCAATAGAGATTAGGGAATAGCTATTAGTATTAAATAGAAATAAGATTATAATATTTTGTCGCAACCCTAAACAGAATTAAATCAAATTAACTGAAAAATAGGGAAGGGGGAATAGGAAACATGGAATAGCTATTAATGTTAAAAGGTTATAATATTTTGTACCAATCCTCAATGGGATTAAATCAAATTAACTGAAAAATTATTATCTCTACTCTATCATTTTAAATTTTGGTAATTATGATACTTCATAGTTAAATTCTATTTTGCTCTGCTTAATTACTTCTTCCAATATATTACTTAAATATCCTATTTCTACACTCTGCTAAAAACGTTCTATAATGGTTGGCAAATTTATGATTTCTTCTATACAATTCATATATTTTTCGACTATTAGATTAACAGAGTATTGCTTTTGTGCATTTTTTCTAATTTTTTCGAGTAATTTATCCTTACTTTCACTAGATTTGATTACGAAGGTTATAGGATATTTTTCTATTTTATCAATATCTAAAAAAAACTTTTTGAAATCCGTTGTTTCTGTAACCTGAAAAAATCTACCTAATGGTTTCATTACAAAATCTATACCCCCGTCATTGGCATTAGTTCGTCCTGTTTTGTATAATTTTAAATTTTCTTGTTGTATATCTTCTAGATCAAAACCAAAAAATACAGTTTGTTCTTGGTAATAATATTTTAAAATACTATAGCTAACAATTTCAAACAATCTTGCGTCTACATTTGGCTGTAAAAGTGTAACAATAAAATCAACAGCTTCATTTGGATTTACTTCTGTTAATTGACTTATTTGCTGGCAAGATT
>JBFRWR010000730.1:0-13467 GCA_051439685.1 Trichodesmium sp. | reverse complement strand
ATAAGAGACAGACCTAACCCCCAGTGTCCCGCTAGAGAAGCAGCCTCACCAGAAATACCTTCCATGTTACAACCATCACCCATAATGACGTAGGTATAGTGGTCAATTAAGTTACAGTCTGGCTTATTGAATGTAGCAGCTAAATGGGCCTCTGCTGCTGCTAATCCTACAGCATTAGCAATGCCTTGTCCTAGTGGGCCTGTAGTAACTTCGATACCCTCAGTGATATGATTTTCTGGGTGGCCAGGAGTTTTAGAATCCCACTGACGGAATTGTTTAATTTCCTCCATAGGTACACTGTCAAATCCTGTGAGGTGCATTAGAGCGTACAGTAACATACACCCGTGGCCAGCAGAGAGAACGAAGCGATCGCGATTTAACCATTTAGGATTTTTGGGGTTAAAGCGCATGAACTTATCCCAAAGAACAAAGGCCATTGGCGCAGCACCCATTGGTAGTCCTGGGTGGCCAGAATTAGCTTTTTGGACAGCATCAATAGCTAAGAAGCGAATGGAATTAATACAAAGTTCTTCGAGTGATTGAGTTGCAACAGCCATAGTTATTGTTTTTGTGTATCTAAATAAATTGTGTTAGTGCCAGAGGGTAGAAATTTAGGTATTTCACTAGAGTCATACAACTCTCTAATTTTTCTCAGGCCATATACATTACAAATCATCTCACCTGTGGGGAACTCTATGCAAGAGAAGTAGTCAAGTCATTTCAGTTAGCGATAAGCTAGGCAAACCTTAGAGCCAAAATCCTGATAGGGAGGCTCGATGGAACTTAGCAAAATAATTGGGTCGCGTAGCCCCGACTTTTAAGGCGAAATGTTTTTGGAGAGTTACTCAAAATTCCCGTTACAAAAACAAATTCTGACTTCTCACTTCGTTAACGGCCATCGTCTACCTCAGTCAAAACTCCACATCTGTCAGTCTTACTTCAAACAATTAAAAAGGGGCTGTAACAGCCCCTTTTTATCCCTATCAATTAATTAAAACAAAACAAATCTTTAAACGTATTTCTTAAATGCTAGGGTAACGTTATGGCCTCCAAATCCAAATGAGTTGGACAAGGCTGCCTCTACCTTTAGATCGCGACTTTTATGGGGAACATAATCTAGGTCACACTCTGGATCGGGATTATCTAGATTAATAGTCGGTGGTATTTTTTCATGGGCGATCGCCATTACTGTTGCTATAGCTTCAATGCCTCCAGAGCCACCCAACAAATGGCCAGTCATTGACTTAGTTGAACTAACTGCTACCTTTTCCTTCTTAGAATTTTCATCTAATAATTCTAATCCTAATGCCTTTGTAATTGCTTTTGTTTCAGTTGGGTCGTTTACTGGTGTACTGGTACCGTGGGCATTTATATAACTAATATCTTCTGGAGTTAAACCACCATCTTTCATGGCCAACTGCATAGCTCTAGTTGGCCCTTCTCCCCCTGGAAATAGCTTTGTCATGTGATAAGCATCACAGGTCATGCCATAACCAACCATCTCCGCATATATCCTTGCTCCCCGACTCAAGGCATGTTCTAATTCTTCTAAGAGCAGAATACCTCCACCTTCACCCATAACAAAGCCATCGCGATCCTTGTCAAAAGGGCGACTTGCATGAGCTGGGTCATCATTACGAGTAGATAAAGCCTTGGCAGAAGCAAACCCAGCTAATCCCAAAGGGGTGACGGCTGATTCTGTCCCTCCACAAATCATTGCTTGAGCAAATCCTCTTTGGATCAGACGGAAAGCATCTCCTATAGCATTAGAGCCAGAAGCACAGGCAGTCACAGAACAAGAATTTGGTCCTTTAGCCCCAGTATGAATTGCTGTTAGACCAGCAGCCATATTACCAATCATCATCGGAATCATAAAAGGGCTACACTTAGAAGGGCCACGATTCAAATAAATCTCTTGCTGATCTTCTAATACTTTTAGGCCACCTACCCCAGAGCCAATGATTACCCCTACCTGTTCTGCGTTTAGGTCATTGATTTCCAATTTGGCATCAGCTACGGCCTGTTTACTAGCTGCAACTGCAAACTGAGCAAAGCGGTCCATGTGTTTTGCTTGTTTGCGATCCATGTATTCGTGAGGGTCAAATCCTTTTACCTCTCCAGCAATACGACATTTGTGTTTAGAAGCATCGAATCGGGTTATTGGGCCTATACCATTTTTGCCACTTAACAACCCATCCCAATAATCAGATAGAGTATTGCCAATAGGTGTTAAAGCACCCATTCCTGTGACAACTACCCTTTTAAGCTCGTAATTTGTCATAATTTTCTTTTCCAGAAATTCCACACCCAGAACGCAGGAACTTAGGGTTGTAACGTTCTCTCTCCCTTAAAGCTACCACGTCTAACTAGGGCTTCCCCACCTTACGGATAGAGATTCCTCATTCACAAAGAGTGTAACAACTTAACCCTTCAGAAGCAGAAAAGATGAGACCCACTGCTTTTATTTTTCAGACAATGCTGTGACTCACCTAGCTGATGAGGGAGTTTTACCTGTTCACCGGACAACTAGGAATTCTGAATTGAACCCTTTGCTCTATAGTTGTTTTGAGTAATGCTGCTCAGGTGCTTATTACCACAATTCCTGATATATTTATTGTCCGAGACAATGGCCTAAGAGCAGTAGATAACTGTCCGATTAACACGACTTGAAGATCAACCCATTAATCCGCTGAAAGTCTAGTTTCTTCTTTTATTTCAGATTCTTTGATACTAGAGCAAAAAATTGCTAAAACATCATAACTAACTAGATACTGGGTCGTTTATTTGTCCGTCGCGATTTTCCTCCCGTTATCATAATATTAACGGGAGAACCCCCTGCGACATTAAGTTTGATGGGGGTTATGCTGTAGCTGATACTTGTTTCTCAATATAATCTACAGCAGCTTGAACAGTAGAAATTTTTTCTGCTTGTTCGTCTGGAATTTCAATATCAAATTCTTCTTCTAATGCCATAACCAACTCTACAGTATCTAAAGAATCAGCTCCTAGATCAGTAGCAAAGTTAGCTTCTGGCTGTACTTTTTCTTTCTCGACTTCTAGTTGTTTAGCCACAATGTCCTGTACTTTTCCCAAAATTTCTGTACTCATAAAATTTTCTCCTTACTTTAAAATTATTTAGATGTTGCGTTTTCGATTTTATCTGAAACTAGGTTCAAGCTCACAACTAATTGTGCCAATTGAATATCTGTTTAGATCATCATTTAGGCCGAAAGCTTGAGAAATTTTTGCTGAGGGTGACTCTTCAGTTGTTTGACATTTATTAGGATACTGCTAACTTGTCGTTAGTCTTGAGGTTTCCTAAATGTATGTTTTTCCTCTGACAAATGTCCCTTATAGTTGCAATGGAATCTCATTACAACTCCCCCGATCAAGGAGGCGGCTGAAATGCCTTTTTTTGCTTAATTTCTTGAGTTTGTCTCTTGTATCACAAGCTAATTACTTTTGTCAAACAATCAAATTGTTTGATTTGTTAATTATTTGTGGGAATCGCAAACTTTGATTATAGAATAAATCTAAGATTAATGTCATATGATTATCAGTTATCTTTATAAAATAATCTTTCTATTTTTATATTAGTTAATGTCATGCCTGCTCAAATACTCAAATATGCTTACTTTCCTGGTTGTGTCGCTCAAGGTGCTTGCCGGGAACTTTATCAGTCTACTCAAGCTTTGACCCAAGCTCTAGGAATAGACCTAATAGAACTGAAAAAAGCAGCCTGTTGTGGCTCTGGTACTTTTAAAGAGGACTCTCAACTACTAGAAGATACCGTTAATGCCCGGAATATCGCTTTGGCTGAAGAACTAAATTTGCCCTTACTCACTCATTGCAGCACTTGTCAAGGGGTTATTGGTCATGTCGATGAACGTTTGAAAGATTCCCAAGAAACTCAGCCTGATTATGTTGAACAGATTAATGGTCTCTTACAAAAACAAAGTTGTTCTCCCTATCAAGGTAGTACCGAAGTTAAACATTTACTCTGGGCATTAATAGCAGATTATGGGCTAGAAGAAATCCAAAATCGTGTCACCCGCAAGCTGTCTGGTCTCAAATGTGCTGCTTTCTATGGTTGCTATTTACTTAGAGGTCAAACTAATTTAGCTTACGATGACCCCTATCAACCAGAATCTATGGAAAATGTGTTTCGGGCTATTGGGGCAACTCCTATCTATTATCGAGGTCGGACTCAATGTTGTGGTTGGCCTCTTTCTAGTTATGCCACCAATCAATCCTTTCAAATGGCCGGAACCCATGTGAGTGAAGCTATTGACAAAGGTGCAGATTGTATGGTAACACCTTGTCCTCTATGCCACTTAAATTTAGATTCTCGTCAACCGGAGGTAGAGGGAGTAATTGGACGGAAGTTGGGTTTACCTGTCTTACATTTGCCCCAACTCATAGCTTTGGCTTTAGGTATTTCTCCAAAAGAACTGGGATTAGACCGTCATGTAGTGTCAACTCGTCCAGTATTGGAAAAGTTAGGACTTTGAATAATTAGGGTTTGCTAATTAAATCTAAAAGCTTTTACAGATAAAGGTTTTAAAATTTTTCTAACTACTCCCTACTCCCTACTCCCTATTCCCTACTCCCTATAAGATTATTGAGATATTTTAAGTTTTTCAACAGTATTTATCAAGGATGAGAAACTGTAAGGTAAACTAAGTCGAAGCATTCGCTTCTAAAACTAGCTGTCTCACCTGCCTTACAGCAGGTACGGCAAAATCAATTTGTTGGGAGAATTTAATTCATGGCTCATTCAGTAAAAATTTATGATACTTGCATTGGTTGCACCCAGTGTGTGCGTGCTTGTCCATTAGATGTTTTAGAAATGGTACCTTGGGATGGTTGTAAAGCAGGCCAAATTGCTTCATCCCCTCGTACTGAAGTTTGTATTGGTTGTAAGCGTTGTGAGACTGCTTGCCCCACTGACTTTTTAAGTGTCCGGGTTTATCTGGGCGCTGAAACTACTCGCAGTATGGGTCTGGCCTACTAAGAGTGACTACCCTCTATGTTGTAGAGGGGTCAAGAACAGACGCGGAGAAGGGGAGACGCGGAGACGCGGAGACACCGATATGGTGAGGGCTTGAACTGCCCACCAATCGGGAGCCATCAAATCATAGATTTTGATGGGGGACTCAGACCCTTGGGGCTTACCGCCCCGGACGCTCCGGTTAGGACACATCACGCTCCGCGTCATCGGGTTGAATTATATAAATAAAAATCAAAAGATTAAAAATTTGATAGGGGGAAATAATTTTCTCCCTATTTTTTTACTGAAAATTTTGCCCCTAAAACCAGAAGTAATTAGGGGTTGCTGAAAAAAGCAGAGTTTAGGAAGTGTGGGAAGTGTGGGAAGTGTGGGGAGGGTGGGAAGTGTGGGACGTGTGGGGAGGGTGGGAAGTGTGGGGAGGGTGGGAAGTGTGGGGAGGGTGGGGAGACAGAGAACATCAGAGAAATAATTGTTCCTCGATTTTTCTACCCTTGGTCTGCCTCAAATCCTGACTTTTTGGTAGTTTGAGCAGGAATTGTTGCACTTTTTCTGGATAAAAAAAGACTATAGCGCTGTGCGCAGGCAACAAGCAACAGGCAACAGGGGGAATAAATTGCCGATAATATAAGACTTTTAGCTATTTGGCCCCTGATGCAATTTGTCAATATACCAGCGCTCATTGCTATATAACCTTTATAGATAAAGACTTTTAGATTTAATCAGTAAACCCTAATTATCAATTATCAATTATCCATTATCCATTGGCTCCTACGGAATAGCTAATTTTGAGCAAGTATATTTGAAATAATAATTAAATTTATCAGGAGTGGTAGATCAAATGTGTGGAATTGTTGGTTATATTGGCACACAGTCAGCAACAGAAATTTTATTATCAGGATTAGAAAAACTAGAATATCGAGGTTATGATTCGGCTGGTTTGGCCACTATTTGCGAGGGTCAAATTAAATCTGTTCGTGCTAAAGGTAAATTGCATAACCTCCGGGAAAAATTGACAGGAATGGAAATGCCAGCAAATATTGGTATTGGCCATACTCGTTGGGCAACTCATGGTAAACCGGAAGAATATAATGCTCATCCCCATATTGATGATACTGGACGAGTGGCAGTGGTCCAAAATGGAATTGTCGAAAATTATCGGGAGTTACGCAAAGAATTAGAAACTCAAGGCCATAAATTTATTTCTGATACTGATACGGAAGTTATCCCCCATTTAATTGCTGAATTTTTGTCTGGTTTAGAGGGTAAGAAGGACGCATTTCTAGAAGCGGTGCGTCAGACTGTGAATAAATTGGATGGAGCGTTTGCGATCGCTGTTGTTTGTGCAGACTATCCGAATGAAATTATTATTGCTAGACAACAAGCACCTCTATCTATTGGTTTAGGACAGGGTGAATTTTTCTGTGCTTCCGATACTCCTGCTCTGGTATCTCATACTCAAGTTGTTCTTAGTTTAGAAAATGGTGAAATTGCTCGTTTAACACCTCTGGGAGTTGAGGTTTATAGTTTTGCAGGCGATCGCCTAAATAAACTTCCTCGTATTCTTAACTGGAGTCCGACTTTAGTTGAGAAACACATTTTCAAACATTTTATGCTCAAAGAAATACATGAGCAACCAAATGTGATTCGGGGTTGTTTAGAAGCCTATATTAATAGTGATTGGAATGGTAAAAATATTGATGTTTCTCCTACTAATTTAGAGTTATCGCCATCCATATATAAAAATCTAGAACAAATTGAAATTTTTGCCTGTGGTACCAGTTGGCACGCTAGTTTAATTGGTAAGTATTTACTAGAACAATTAGCGGGAATTTCTACTACAGTAAATTATGCTTCTGAAGCTCGTTATGCACCTTCTCCTCTGAGAAAAAATACTCTGACAATTGGTGTTACTCAGTCTGGAGAAACAGCAGATACTTTAGCTGCTTTGGCAATGGAGCAACAACGGCGTTTAGATAAACCTGCTGATTTAAGGTCTATATTTCTAGGAATTACTAACCGAGCCGAAAGTTCTCTTGCTAATTTAGTTAATCAAATTATTGATATTCGGGCAGGTCTGGAAATTGGGGTAGCAGCGACTAAAACATTTGTGGCACAGGTAATGGCGTTTTATTTTTTATCTCTAGATTTAGCCTGGAAAAAACAATATCTTTCCCCCGAAAAAATCACAGAAATTATTAATGGTTTACAAAAAATTCCTGCACAAATGGAACAGATGTTAGAAACTCAAGATAGTCAAATAGAAGATTTTGCTCACGAGTTTAATGAGACTCAAGATTTTATCTTTTTGGGGAGAGGAATTAATTTTCCAGTTGCTTTAGAAGGTGCTTTGAAATTGAAGGAAATTAGTTATATTCATGCCGAGGGATATCCCGCAGGTGAGATGAAACATGGTCCGATCGCTTTATTGGATGATAAAGTGCCTGTAGTAGCGATCGCCATGCCTGGTTTGGTTTATGAGAAGGTGCTTTCTAATGCTCAGGAAGCTAAAGCGAGAGATGCGCAGTTAATTGGGGTTACTCCTGAAAGTACCGAGGCGGATGTGTTTGATAATGTGTTGGCGGTGCCAGTCGTGGATGAGTTGTTATCGCCGATGTTGACAGTTATTCCTTTACAGTTATTAGCTTATCATATTGCTGCTCATCGTGGTTTGGATGTGGATCAGCCACGGAATTTGGCGAAGTCAGTGACTGTGGAGTAGGGTTTCAGTTATCAGTTATCAGTATTTTATGTTGAAATACTAGAGGTTTTAATCCCGCCAAACCCCCCTTTGAAAGGGGGGCTTGACATTTATCCATATATTTGGGATAATCCTTGTCTACTTGTGATATAATTATATAGGTTAACCATAAATTATAATGACTGCTTTAATGGCAAGTGTTTGGGTTTGTAGGAGTAAATGCCAAAACAACTTTCTTTTACATTTATAGAATCTGAGAGCGCAGGGAAAAGATTTGAAATTCAATCTGAGTCAAAAGGATACCGTCTTCATTTCGACCACCCTAACGGAAAACTCTATCAGGGAGATACAATTGACTGGTTGTCTTCCCTTGAGTCAGAGTCTGTTGACCTGATATTCGCAGATCCTCCTTACAACATAAAAAAGGCAGATTGGGATAATTTTGAAACTCAAGAAACTTATGTTAACTGGTCATTAAAATGGATAGAACAGTCAGCGCGAGTTCTTAAGAAAAATGGCACAATGTATGTTTGTGGCTTTTCCGAGATTTTGGCTGACATAAAGCATCCAAGCATGAAGTTCTTTGAATCATGTAGATGGATTATTTGGCACTATAAGAACAAAGCTAATCTTGGTAATGATTGGGGAAGATCCCATGAGAGTTTACTACACTTGAGGAAAACAAAAAAAATCAAGTTGAATATTGATGATATTCGTATTCCTTATGGAGCGCATACATTAAAATACCCATCTCACCCGCAAGCTGAAACTAGCCAGTATGGGAATGCAGGAAAACGTAAGGAGGTTTGGACTCCCCATCCAAAAGGGGCAAAACCAAAAGACGTAATAGATATTCCTACTACTTGTAATGGAATGAATGAATCGACACCTCATCCTACGCAAAAACCTGAAGAACTTGTGAGAAAATTCGTTCTTGCATCATCACAAAAATCAGATATCGTGCTAGATCCATTCTCAGGTTCTGGAACAACTCTAGTGGTTGCAGAACAGTTAGGTCGTAAATGGTTAGGCTGCGATCTCAATCATGAATACAATGTTTGGGCTATGGATAGACTAGACAAAGTTAAGAGGATGAGTGTTGAAAAATGGATTGAGTACGATCGAAAAACAGCAGAACGCCGGGAGAAAATCCGTTGAGTATTCGTGATTTAACAGCTATTACAACGAAGAAGGAAAACTTTACATCCATTAAAGATTTCATTGATTTCAGTAAACAATATTTGGAGTTTTCTAGAGAGGGATTGCAAGCCGTTATTGTTTCTCAGAACGAAAATCACTACAGATTTTTTCAGTATAAGGAGGAAGGAAATTTTAATATTACGAGACCGTTAAATTCTCGCCTAATGTATAGTGCTGATGATTTAGACAAGATAGATTCAAGTTTCCTAGAGATATTAGATGAAATTAGAGATATCCCAGAAACAGATTTAGAAAGGCGTAGCAATATTATCCGCGCAATTTATACAATGCAGCAATGTATTGGTGCTGCACTTGATGCTCTTCCATCTGGCCAATCTAATAAGGCTCGTAAAATCAACGGCGACTTATTTGAAAGGCTAATACAGCTTTTAGTTAGAAGGGTTGGGGTTAGATGTGAGATGGGGACTATCAAGGTTCCAGTAAAGGTTGACGGAAAAGTTGCATTTCGGATGAGGTACCAGCATGACTTACTACTTTATGATACTGAGGAATTACGAGCTATTGGGTCAATTAAGACATCCAGCAAAGATCGTATTGATAAGATATTTATGGATAAGTTCTTATACTCAAAATTGACAGATACTGCTCTACCACACATTGCTATTTTTCTGAATGATGTTCAGAGGAAAAATACTGCTGAGGAAAACGAATATGGAACAAGTGCGACATTTCTTCCTGGTCGTTTCAAAGGTTTCACTATTAAGTTAAATCCTTTAGATGGCGTATATTATTGTGATATTCGACCTCATATGCAGACAGATGCACTTCTTAAAAAGCACATACAAACAATTGACTATTTTTTCTGTTCCGATCTTTGGGCATTAGTTCAGGAGTAAAATATATAATTAATAGGTTATCAAGTAAAGTAAAGCTGATTAAGCAACTTATTGATGTAATTCAATAACATAAATAAAGAGCGATTTAAACTTAATAAAACAACTCGGTTAACCTGTTTTGACAAGAATTAACCTTAGTAAATCCTGTAAGTTTAAAAGCTGATAGCGAATAGCTGAATGCTTACGTTTTCCATAGTCAACAATGAGCTAATTTTTGAAAAAAATCGGAGGTAAATCTTGTGGGAGAAACTAACAATAATAATCGGGCATTGTTACCAGTTAAAATTGTAGAAGTTAAACTAAAGAGTCAACACCCAGAGGCTGTCAAATCTATTATTAAAAGTGCCTTAATGGCTGCGTTACAATCCACAGATAAGGGAATTAAAATTACCGAGCAGCGACTAGATGAATTTGAGACTAAATATCAGCTATCAACCGCCGAATTTTTGCAGAAATTTAACAATAACGAGCTAGCTCATTCTGGAGATTTTGATGAGTGGATTGGGGAATCAAGGATGTTGGCACATTTGCTTGATAAAAAAACAAAAATTCAAGGAGTTGAGTTAGTTGATTGAAGCTTATTTTGAAGAAATACGCAATTTGCTCGAATCCCTAATTATTGTAAAGAGTTTTGACATTAAATTCCAGAAGCGAGATATCGACGAAGGGTTTATTCGAGGCAATATTTATTTTGTCAACGATTCGATTCTTCATGTTCGCGAATTTATCACCGTTCAAACAATAAGAGAGCGTAAAATGTACTCTTATCATTATATGGATGCCGGGAATAATCTGATTTTTCGTTATGACGATGCCGAGCATCATCAGGAGTTAAATTTACCCACTTTTCCTCATCACAAGCATGAAGGAAGCGAGGATAATATTATTTCTTCAAATACTCCTACTTTAGGGGAGGTTTTGCAAGAAATTGAAGAAATGTTGGGGTAGCGATCGCCTGCCCGACAAAAGGCAGAAGTGTGGCAATGTCATTTCAGTTATCAGTTATCAGTATCTTCTGTTGAAATAGTTGGATATTCCAAAGTAGGGATGTTGTATGCAACGTCCCTACTTTGCTTTGCTCGAATAGAAAGCCTAATTAATAGAAAATTTCTATCTATTAGTCTTATTAATGCTATTTCCAGGAAAGATATTGCCAGCTAATGAAAACCGCAATTAATGAAAAATTTCCATTAATCAGTTATCAGTTATCAGTATTTTCTGTTGAAATACTTGGATATTGCAGAGTAGGGAGGTTGTATCTAACGTCCCTACTTTGCTCTGCTGGAATGGAAACCCTAATTAATTGAAAATTTCAATTAATATTATTAATGCTATTTCCAGGAAAGATATTTCCAGCTAATGAAAACCGCAATTAATGGAAAATTTCCATTAATTGCCATGGAAGATATTTCTATTATGCAACGCTTGATAGCCGTTTTTGAACTATTGCAGTTATCAGTTTGATTTCCTCTGGGGAACAAAACCGTTTAACATAGTTAGGCAATTTCTCCATTACATAGGTTGTGTTTAACCACCATCGAAATTTTGGAAGTAACTCGTCTGGATAAATGTTAGCTGAAACAACCTCTCTACCATCTGGATAGTGGTGGGGATATTTGCGAAAGTCTGTGTTAATACCTTGTAAACGTAACCAATTACACCAGCACGAACCTACGGAAATATCTGGCACTTTTCTATCAGGAAAAATGTATCCACCTGCTTCTAAATCTCGCATCAGATAGCCAAGTTCAGAAAAAATGCAGAAATAACCGAGTGGTATTCTTGTGTATTGTTCAAAAAGTGTTAACCTGTCCCACCACAGGCGTTGGTGTTGTGGTGATGTTGATTTGCCAGCAGTATTGCTGACTATCAACCTTGTGTTTTTTTGATTCATTTGTTATTATTGTGATGAAGTCAACAGATACAAAGACTTAAGATTGTATCTGTTAATAGCTTATGTGGCCTAGTAGATGTTCCACCATCAACTAGGTCTTTTTTATTTATACATTAGAATAACTCAAAATGTCAAGGGTAATTTTATTACTTGATTTTTTTTTTAAAAATATTATCTGATATGTTTTGATCAATATAAATATGATAATCATAAGGTTTACAGATATGCAAAACAAATATGCAAAACAAATATCCTAATCATAAGGTTGACAGATATGGAAAAATATGAATTTATCATTTGATTAGTATAAATATAGTTATCTTAGGGTTGATAGATTAGGTAGATATCGGGGTTGAAATATCTTTACAAATTATGTATTTATCATTTGATTAGTTTAGCTAATAGTCAATTTAATCAGAACAAGCTTTTCTATTGTTTCAAAAGTGTGGTAAACTACTCAAGATAGGATTTTCCTTGCCTATCATCAACTGATCGCCGAAAAGAATTATAAGGAGACAAAATTATTCAATCAAAACTACTTCCAGGAGAAGGAAAAGTCGGCACATACAGCGACTTGATAAAATTGGGTCGTCGAGGAGATAATTTAACGCCTCATCATATACCATCAAACGCTTACATGAAAGCTAAAATCAAAGATTACACAACTAATCAAGGAATTGCTATTATGATGGAACATTTATCACCAGGAAAAGGAGGTCGTCATCGTCAAACTTTATCTTATGGTAAAAGTCCAGACTTAACTCTTTCCCCTCGACAAACTTTAGCGCAAGAAGTTTGGGATATTCGCTCTATTTATCTTTTTCAAGGATTATATAATACAGATATTAGAAAGGGTCTGCAAGAACTTATCCAACTTAATAAAACAACTTGGTTAACCTTTTTTGATAAAGGAGTTATAAAATTATGAATTTAATCAAAATCTTACAAGAAAATCGTTTGCTGAAAACACCTCAAGAAATCAATATATTTGAGGAAACTTTAGAAAAAATTGCTAAATATCCTAATGATGAAAATTTAAAAGACTTACATCTTATTTTAGATGATAATTGTGAACATCCTGAAATTATGTTTAGTTTAGTTCATTTTTTAGAAGATTTTGAACTACAAAAACAAATACCAGCTTTTATTGAAGTTATTCCTCAATTAATGATTACTGCACCAGAATGGACAAAAATAATTCACTATCGAATTATTAATGATGAATCTGCTTGTAAATTTTATCAAAATAGTCTGGAATTAGCTAATCAAAATACACCTCATTTCTTATATCAACTTTTACTAGAAAGCGTTAAAAATCATCTCAATTCAACCTCAGAGGTTATCTTAACCTAAATTATTCTATTATCTCTAGCAGCTAATATCATGTTTGGCTAAATAATTACTATAACTAGAGCTCGTAGTAGGGCTTCAGCCCTATCTACAGTTCGGGCTGAAGCCCTACTACAAACAAAAACTTTTTTATAAGTGATTATCCGAAAATGAGATAAGATGATATTCTAGTATCTGTCATCAACTCAAAAAGGTTGCTTTTTCTTGTGGTTGTTCAACATTAATTAATTGAATTTGAGATTCAGCAACTTCTACTGTATCTTGAGCAATTAAACCTTCTAGACTATAGCCATCTTCTCCTTCAGACATAGAATAATATTCAACAATTATCCCAATACTACCTTTTTTGAGATTAAACTCAGGAATATCTTGAATTAATTGAACTTCAGAAAATAGAGGAAACTTCATTTTTATCTTTCCTGTGCAGTAAATAAAGTAACAAATTTAGTTACTATGC
>JBFRWR010000729.1:0-4333 GCA_051439685.1 Trichodesmium sp. | reverse complement strand
TTTAGAAACTCTGGGGAAACATCCACAAATTCCAGAACTTTTTGCTCATTTAACTCAAGATAATCATCAATATTTGGTACAAGAATATATTGATGGTCAAAACTTAGCTGAAGAATTAGAAACCCACGGAGTTTTTAGTGAAACTAAAATCCGAGAATTGCTGAATCAAATGTTACCTCTATTGGAATTTATTCACGAACATCAGGTAATACATCGGGATATTAAACCAGAAAAGATTAATAGTTTAACTAATTTAGGTGGATATAAAACTCAGAAACATTCTCTAGTTTTGGTTGATTTTGGCGCAGCTAAATTCACATCTCAGACTACTCTCAAAAAAACTGGAACGGTAATTGGTTCGGCAGCTTATATTGCACCGGAACAAACAAGGGGAAAAGCAGTTTTTGCTAGTGATATATATAGTTTAGCTATAACTTGTATTTACCTACTAACAGGAGTAGAACCTTTCGATTTATTTGATAGTGGTGAAGATAAATGGGTTTGGCAAGATTATTTGAAAAATTCTGTGTCTCTTCAGTTACGTCAAATTATTGATAAAATGCTGGAGACTGCTACTAAAAAACGCTATCAAACAGCAGCAGAAGTATTAAATGATTTGAATACTCCTGTAAAGTTAACTGTAGGAAAATATCGGGCTGATAAATGGTTTAGTCGTGGAATTGGAGCTGTTAGTTTGTTATTATTAACGACTGTAGTTTTAGCCGAAATATTTAGCAATTCTTCCCCAACTAACTATCCTGCAAAACAACCAATTTCAGCATCTCCTCAATCAGTTATTTCTCCTAATATTCAACCAGAAGTAAAACCTCAAAAAACAATTATTTCACCTCCAAATTATGGTGGATTATATGCCAAATCTGACACAGGAGAAATCCAAGCTTTTCCCTTAGAACATACAGATGTCACAGCTAAAATTGCTGGAAACCTATCGCGGGTAGAAGTAGTTCAACGTTTTACGAATCCTTATAATACTCCTTTAGAAGCAACTTATCAATTTCCATTGCCTGATGAATCTGCTGTAGATGATATGGAAATTCGGATTGGCGATCGCGTGATTAAAGGAATTATAAAAAAACGGGAAGAAGCTAAAAAAATCTACAATCAAGCTAAACAAGAAGGAAAAACTGCTGCCTTACTAGAACAAGAACGACCTAATATTTTTACTCAGTCTTTAGCGAACATCAAACCAGGAGAAACTATAGAAGTAGTAATTCGTTACACCGACAGTTTAAAATTTGCCGGGGGCGATTATGAATTTGTCTTTCCGATGGTTGTCGGACCTCGTTATAATCCGGGAAATTCTAATTTAGGCAGCTTCCCAGAAAAATCAATTCGTTTAGCAAGTTTGCCTGGAACAAATTCTATTCCTAATTTACTTTCTCAAACTTTAGAAACTCCGCCAAAAGAACGTTCAGGCCATGATATTAACGTCACAATTGAAATTGATGCTGGAGTACCAATTTCTAATATTATTTCTCCCTCTCATCAAATCAAAACACAAACAATTTCTGCGGCTGGTTTACCATCTATTACTCAGATACAACTAAACCAAGCTGATACTATTCCCAATAAAGATTTAGTTCTGCGTTATCAAGTAGCTGGCAAAGAAACCCAATCTACAGTTCTCTCTCAAGCAGATAATAAAGGCGGACATTTTGCAGTTTATTTAATTCCCGCCCTAGAATATCAAACCAAAGAAATTGTACCAAAAGATGTAGTCTTTTTAATGGATACATCTGGTTCCCAAAGCGGTGCGCCTCTCGAACAATCAAAAGTATTAATGCGCCGTTTTCTTCAGGGATTAAATCCTGACGATACTTTTACTATTATTGACTTTGCCAATAGTAGTCAAACATTATCAAGTGAACCTCTAGCTAATACTCCAGCTAACCAGAAAAAAGCCCTAAATTATGTTAACAAATTAAAAGCTAATGGGGGTACAGAACTATTAAATGGTATTGATACTGTCTTAAATTTTCCCTCGGCAAAAAATGGTCGGTTGCGCAGTATTGTTTTACTCACAGATGGCTTAATAGGTAATGAAAATCAAATCATTTCTCGGATAGAAAAACAACTGCAACCAGGGAACCGTCTTTATAGTTTTGGTGTGGGTAGTTCTGTCAACCGTTATTTATTAAACCGACTCGCAGAAGTAGGTCGCGGTACAGTTTCTATGGTGCGTCACGATGAGTCTGTGGATGCAGTGACAGAAAAGTTTTTCAATGAAATTAATAACCCGGTGCTGACAAATATTGAGGTTAAATGGCAAGGTTTAGGAGAAACGCCAGAAGTTTTCCCCCTCAAACCTGCTGACTTGTTTGCTCAGGAACCTCTAGTTTTGTACGGACGCAAACAAGACAGACTTAGTGGGAATTTACAAATAACCGCAGTTGCTGCTGGTGGTAAACGTTATCAAAAAACTTTTCCCTTGCGCTTTGACTCCGATAGTGGGAATGTAGCGATCGCTCAACTTTGGGGACGAGCAAAAATTAAGCAGTTGATGCTAGAAATGACTGGTGGGGAGACACCAGAGAAAGTTGATGCTGTCACGAATGTAGCATTAGGTTATCGGTTGATGTCGAAATATACTGCTTTCGTAGCGGTGAGTGATGAGCAGCGAGTCGATCCTAATCAACCTAGTCGTAAAGCGAAGGTGAAAAAACAGACTCCTGATGGAATGACAGGTATTCCCGAACCCAGTTTTGTTTGGGCGATATTGTTGTTTGGTTTGTATTTAGGTTGGAAACAGTGGGTGCAGTGGCAAAAGATTGAAGGATGATTTGATACAGCATATTTCGGACTAATGGTGTACAAGTTTAAATGGTCAAATTCTTGTAGCACAAACATCTTGGCTGTTAGCCATGTACCTCACGGGCAACCGAAAGTGCTGTATAATTTAAGTTATAAAGTTTTTGTTTGTAGTAGGGCTTCAGCCCGATACATACTTAGGACTAAAACCTTACTATAAACTTTAATTATACCTAATCATCCGAAGGTTTAAGCTGATCCGAAGGTTTAAGCTGTCCTGAAATCCTTAAATCTGTGATATCTGCACCGTAAAATACAAATTCAACTTTTGTGATAGGTGCTGCTGGTAGTTGAAATTCAATGTCACCATCCATTGCTTTCACAAAATCGCGAGCCATAATAGCTTGGTGAGCCGAATTTGTAGCACGAACAACATCATTATTTATTTCTAGCTTCAAGAGTTTTTGTTGATTAAAGTTAGACTGAGCCGTTCCACTAACCGTTAATATGAGAGTTTTTCCTCCCCAACCAAACGGAGAGTTACTTTCAATGACATAACTAGCGGCTTTGCTAGTAGTTGGTTGAGCAGATAATTTTGCATTGATGGTAATTGTTTCATTGGTTGTATCAGATTGCACACTAAAGATATCGGTTTTTTTTGGTGGTTCGACATTCCAACCTGTTATGGGAAAAGGCTCTGGTTGAGTAGGAGTCGAACAAAGTTCAGTGGTTTGAGTAGGGGCTGGATTTGAGGTAATTAGTGCAGCTTGATTCCCTTGATTTTGAGAAGCAACTAAGAAAATACTAGATGCAAAACAAATCATCAATAAACAAAATTTTAATTTCATTTTGGTTCCTCCTTTATAACTGGTTCTCGATAAACAAACAAGTAAATGCTAAGTAAAAAGTACAGTCCTAATAAGCCATGTTTTAAAAACAAAGCTTTATTTCCTTTAATAAATTCATTATCTTTGCAATACAAGCTAAACTTATATTTACCATTCAAACTAGATTCCTGACTTGTAAAAAAGTAAATAAGATCGTTAGGAGATAAATTAGAATTAGAACTTTCAACCGAAAACTCATACTTCCCTGATTCAACTGAATAAAAACCTTTAAGATTATTATTTTTAGATTGTTGTAATTGACTGGTTGTAAATAAACTCCCGTCTTTTAATTTAAGTGCAAAGAGAAATGTTCCTGTTGATTGTCCGACATTTTTGATGTCAACGATGTCAACCATTAAATCATTATTTTTGCAAGTTTTACTTGGTTGTATGGCGCAGTTACCCTTACATCCAGTTATGTCACCATTTTTTTCCACGGACAGTTGAATAGGTTGCTTTAATGGTTTATCAACAATGAAGTTTCCCCAAGAAAAAGGTGATGGTGTAGGTAATATCCAAATACCAAAAGCTATAAGAGTTATTAGGATCTTTGTTGTTGTATCAGGAATTTTAAATAATAAAATTAATACCCTTAAAGGAACTGTAAAAGTCGGTATATCTTTTATATTTATATTCTGTACTCTATCGCGAAACTCCTTCCGCCAAAAATTTTTGCT
>JBFRWR010000728.1:0-23640 GCA_051439685.1 Trichodesmium sp. | reverse complement strand
CGACACACCTTAAATGGTGCATTAGATGGGGAGTGTGGGGAGGGTGGGAAGTGTGGGAAGTGTGGGAAGAAAAAGACAGCTAGAAACAAAAATCTATTGCACAGTTTTAGCTGTGTCAGTCTACTACATTCCGCACTTCAAAATAATTAGGGTTTGCGCTCAAAAGTCTTTTTTTAAGAGTAGGGAGCGGGGGAGCAGAGAGTGGGGGAGCAGGGGAGTAATTTTCTTGCTCAACTATGGGTCAAAAATCTGCTCCTTTTACAGTATAAAGCAGCTCAAAACTAGGTACTTTTTCCAGACCGTGCAAAGGTTAAAACCTTTACCTGTCAATTCTTTTAGATTTAATCAACAAGCCCTAATTAATATCCGATCAATAACTAAATACTAAATGCTGAGGAGTCAATTAGAAAATTTAATAGTTTTCCACCAACTATATTCGACTCAAAGGTACTAAAAAATCGACTTTTAGCAGCAGCACCCATTTCCTTTCTCAAATTTGTATTTTCCATCAAAGCGATCAACTTTTTTGCTCCCATTAAAGGATTATTTAGAGGCCAATAAAAACCCTCGACTCCATCTGAAAAAACTTCTGGAATTCCTCCAACTGCAGGTGCTAAAACTGGTAATCCGCAAGCCATTGCTTCGACTAAAACAATACCCATGCTTTCCATCAAAGCACTATGAACATAAATACTATGACCCCAAAGAAATTGACAAGCATTTTTTTGAAATCCTAGAAATTTAACTTGTTCAGCAATTCCCAATTCTAGAGCTAATGCAGTTAGTTTATTACGGTCAGTACCATCACCAACTAATGTTAATGAATAAGATTTACCTAATTTTTTAGTTTCTGCTAGTACCTGCAAAAGATAACTTTGATTTTTCCGAGGTTCCAAACTACCTATGTTAATCAAATCACGATTGATTTTTTGATAATTTTTTTCTCTTTCTAACTGAGTTGGTTCCTGAATAAAATTATGCAAAATAATCGAATTCATATTTGCAGTTTCGGGAATTTTCTTTTCCATAATTTCTTGACTATAGCGAGACACATATATAATGCCATTCAATTGTGGAATTATCTGATGTTCGAGTTTTTGAATTTGACGATAAATCCAACTTTCTTGATTAATCTTTTTCTTTTCTGCCCATTCATCTGCTTGTGAAATATTAAAATGCACTACCATAATAACTTTTTGCTGTTCTGATTTTCGTGCTATGAGTGCAGCTTTAGCAGCTAGAGGACATTGAGCATAAATTACAACATAATTATCTTTTTTAGCAATATTTGTAAGTGTTTTGATTAATGCTTGTTTTAGAAAAATATAGTGCCAATATCTATACCACCAAACACTAAGTTCTCCAGAGATTGGGTCGATAATCTTTCTTAAGCCAAACACAGGAAAAGCTAACCATTTCCAGAAACAGAATGGAGTAATAATCTTTACAGGATTTTTTTTTTCTAAAAGATAATTTTTGAAATTATTGAAATGAGTTTGTACTCCTGTTTCACCATATTCTCTCATAATTGTTGCTATCAATATTTGTTGATTTAATGACATTGCAAAATTAATAATAATTTGATTATTGACTGGTTGAATAAGAAATAGAAGTAACAATTTTTCTGTTAAATATAGCCCTACAAGGGAAGAAAAATTAAAATATTACTTTACTGGTTTAAACCTACGAACAGAGGTATTAGTTATTATTAACATATTTTCGTTATAATAGGCTTTTTCATAGGTTACATTAGTCAAATATCTACCTAGAAAACTCATAACTAAAATGACTACTTAATTTTTTAAAACAAAAGATATAACTTCACTCAAAAAATTAGCAGCTATTTCGGGAGTATGTTGATAAATCAATTCTTGAGACTTTTCACCCATAGATTTTGTTAATTCAGGAGAATGAATAAAACGAATCATTAATTCTGCTAATTCTTGAGGATAATGAGAGTCAAATATATAACCATTTTCTCCATCTAATACCATTTCAGAAGCACCAGCCCATTTAGAACATAAAACTGGTTTTCCCAAAGCCATTGCTTCTAATACAACCATTCCCCAAGTATCTTCTAAAGTTGGTAATATAAAAACATCTGCCATCCCCAAATAAGTACCTAAATTATCATATTTTACCTGTCCTATCCAGTGTACGTTGTCCGACAAATTTTTGTTTTTTGTAAATAATTCTAGTTCTACTCTTTGACTACCTTCTCCAATAATTAATAAACTGTAGTTATCATAATTTTTTTTCTGCAAAATACTACAGGCTTCCAAGAGGAGATTAATTCCTTTTCTCGGTATAATTTGACCAATAAATAGAAATACAGGATAAGATAATTCTAGATTAGATAATTCTAATTGATTAGCTTCATAATTTTTCTGTTTTATTAATAAAGCTTTAGTATCTGGTACTTCATAGGGTCTAGCAAAAACAGAACTAGACTGTACTCCCAGAAATTCAGTTAAATAAGATTTTCCTCTCTGATTATTAGTAATAAAAGCATCGACAAAATTAATCAAAATTCTGCGAATAACTGTGCGAATTTTTGAATCTCGATAATCTACTTTTGGGGAACTACCTTCATAGGCAATAATTACTCGCCACTTACCCCAAGGTTTGAACAATAAAATCAATATTGTCCATATAGAAAACCCAATAGTAAATATGACTTTAGGTCGAAACTTAAGCAGATAATTAACAATAGTAGGAGACACATAAGTTACATTAGGAGTATAACTAATTTGAGAAGGTTCTGCTATTTCTATTATTTTAGTTTTGCCAACAAGTTCTACTTTAAAGGAATTTTCAAATCCGGGAATAAATCCTGACCATTTACCAGTATAAACAATTGTTTGTGGATATAATTCAGTAAATTCTTTAAGAACAGGTTGCCAATAACTAGCATCTAATGATGGTAATAACCAGGCAACCCGGATATTTTCTAGTTCTTTCATTTTGAAATTCTGTGTTAATTATTTTTTTGAGAAGATTACTCGATAAAAAAAATTTAAGTAAAAAGAAAAAATTGTCTTCAAGCAAATATATACCTGGCTTCTTTAGCTGACTAATATCATGTCCGTTGGTATCGTTTGTGTAAAAGTTAGCGTGGATATTTACAGGAAATTTAAGTTTTTTTCTTGCTCAACTGCCTTCCTGTTTGTGGCCTGTTGCCTACCTTTCCTATACAATACCGATGCTACCGGACATGATATAAATTATTTATAACATTGTTTTTTAAGGATGGTATTATCCCAAGGTTTAAATAATTGAAAAAACAGAAAACTGATTGCTAAATAGTTTAATTGTTAAATATTTTACGCTTGATATTTAACTACTTTTTTTCAGAGAAAAACCAGAAAAAACAGAAGTTAAAATCAACCTCAAATAAGGCAACCACCAATACAAGAACCATAAATATCCCCCATGTCTTCTCGCAAAAACCTTCCATTCTTGAATTGGTAATCCCTTAACTCCAATTACTTTTTGCCATCTTTGACGAATGCTAATATTTGAATCTTGCCAAGTTCCTGAAGAAGAATTAGTTTTGCAAGTTCCCATATAACCTGGAGCTAACCAAACATAACCTCCATGTTTTCTGAGTCGTAAACCATAGTCAATATCTCCAGAACTATGAACAAAAATAGTATCTAAATTACCGACAACTTCTGCTACATTTCTAGGAATTAATACACAGTTGCCATTCATTGTGTGACAGAGTAAAGGTTCTTTTGTCGGTTCTATCACATGAAACTTGAGAGGATGCCACCAATTACTGCGTAGCTGACCACCATAAGTAAGAGTTCCTGTTTCTGGGTCACAGGTAGCTCCTACCAAAATCGAAAGAGCATAACCTTTTTCAGTTATGGACTTGTGAAGAGAAAGCAAATTATCAAGAGTTTGCCGATAAAGTAGGGTATCATCGTTAAGCCAAAGGTAATAGTCATAATCAGATTTGAGGGCTTCCCCAAAAGCTTTTCTTGTACCACCATTCCAGAATAAACTGCCGTCGCCTGTTAATATTTTCACTGTAGGATAAGCAGCTCTTACAGCATCTCCAGTCCCGTCATTACTTCCGTCATCTACTAAATAAACCTGAAAATTATATGCCGATGGTAACTCTTGTTGAAAAAGAGCTTCTAAACAAGCTAGGGTAGTTGGACGTCGGTTATGACAGGTTATTAATACAGCAATACGGAATAAAGTCATATAAAAAATCTCCAACTGAATTATTCAGAATAATTTTTGGAAAAAGTCGATCAGTCTATTTGCCTGAGACTCAAAAGCGTAAGATAAATGAACTTTTTTCATGTTTTGACGAAGTAATGTTAAAAGTTCTCGATCGCCTAGAGATGCAACTAAGTCATCGACGTTTTCAAATGTAAAGCCAAAAGGAGTATCTCCCCAATATTCTTCAACAAATTTACTATTAGTTGTTACAACTACAGGAGATGTGGCAGTCATAGCAAAGGCTAGTCTAGTAGAAAGTCCTGTGGCAGTACGACGACGAAAAGTACCATTACTTTCATTGTAAATCACCAACTGAGCATCAAACTGGGAAATATATTGAGCAAATTTGCCTGTAAATAATTCGGCATTAGAAAACTCAGGATATAAGTGTAAATTTGGTATACCTTTTGTGTCTCCCACTTCCAGAATAAAGACATGAACACCACGTTCAGCTATCTGCCCTAAAAAAAGACCCACTGCATCTTTTTTAGACCTAAAGTCTTGACTCCAAAGTTTGTCTGCTCGTCCAGTGAAAATAATATGGGGAGAGTTATCAAATCTTTCTAGTTTGGGAATATTAATGTTTTCTTCCTCATCTTTGGCAAAAGCATTTTTCAGGAAAGGTTCAATTAAGTTTAAGTAGGGCTTTTTTTTTGCTGCTGGAGTTCTTTTCCAAAACAATTCAGCCATTTTTTGGGAATAGAAAATATAACCGTTAATGAAAGAGTTTGCTTGCCAAAAACGAGTTATTTCTCTAATTTCTGTTAAGAGGTTAGAAGCGTTAGGAAGAGTATCAACGCACACAACAGTTTTAGCTTCAGGAAAACATTGATGTATTTCTTTTAAAGGTTCTAGTATAGGGCTGCCCCACCAACCAAATAATACTTCAGGTTTCCCTCCTAAAGCATTTAAAATAGATTGATGTAAACCAGGAGAAACTGTTTGCCAAAAATTGAACAAAGGTATATCTTCATTAACTCCCCAAATCCTTAATTGTTGTAAAGTTGCTGGAAATTTGCGATAGTCTAAAACTACTACACTATAGCCTAAACCTTTTAATCCATATACCCAGTTTGTTCCTAAAGGATTAGACAAAGAAGCTATAACCAGAACTCTCAGTTTGCTCATTTTAATTATGTTTAAAATTTTATGAATGACAGTTAAAAACTCTATTTTTTCTGTAAAATTTCCTGAAAAAGCGATAAATAACGATTTGCTTGTAACTGTTGAGTAAATTCTTGTTCAGCCTTTTTACGAGAATTATCAGATAATTTTTGATACCTTTCTGGATTTTCTAGTACCCAAGCTATTCCCTTGGCTAAATCTTCTATTTCAAAAGCTTGGGCTAAATATCCATTTAATTGATGGTCTATAAGGTCAGGAATACCACCTATATTAAATCCTACACAGGGAGTTCCACAGGCGATCGCTTCCATAATAGTATTTGGTAAATTATCTTGGACTGAAGGAGCTACAAATACATCTGCTGCTCCATAAACTAAAGCCAAAGAAATATCATCATTTAACCATCCTAAGTAGCGACATGGAAAACCCAATTCAGGGGTTTCTTTTTGCCGAGAAGAGCCAAATATTACTAGCTGAATTTTATCTTGCCATCCTGCCTGACTTAAATTTTGTAAAGCTGGTTGTAATAGATGAAATCCTTTACGAAAGTCGCTAGTTGGACTTAAAGAGCCAAATAATATTAGTTTTTGATCTTGAGGTAAGTTGAGAATTTCGCGGGCTAATTTTTTATGAGTCGGTTTATACCTTTGAATATCTAAACCATTGGGAATTACTTCAACTCGTCTATTTTGAAATAGGGAGCTAGAACTTACACATCTAGCTAACCAAGAACTCGGTGTAACTATTGTTAAATTGAGATTTTTCCATGCTTTAGCTTTCCGTTGCCATACCCAATGGGATAAATCCCTATTTTTGTTGCTGTTAAGTTGGGGACAAGCACCACAGGATTCTTCGTAGCGATCGCATTGGCCAGAGTAATGACACCCTCCGGTAAAAGGCCACATATCGTGGCAAGTCCAGACTAAGGGTCTTTTGAATTTAGGTAAGGTTTCTATTTGGACAAATCCCCAACATAACCAATGCAAATTAATAATATCTGGAGCAATTTCTGTTACTTGAGAAACCAGTCTGTCTGGAAACCATTGGGGAGAAAATAATGATTGTTTTCGTTGACGATATAGTGGTACAGGCCAAGTTGTTAAATTAGGGCTAAACTGAGCTATTTTCCGATTTAATTTTGCCTGTTGTGGGATGATTGTTTGATTATCGGTGCGTTTGGTTTGTACTAACATTTGAGAAGTTAGACCAATTTTTTGAAATCCCTCATGTAACTGATATGCTGCACGAGCCGCACCCCCACTACTATCATCGGTATTCACCAGTAAAACTTTCATTGTTGTTGATTTTTTATGTAGATTAGTTTTAACGGGAAAGAGCTTTTTTTTGCACCCTAATATCTAAAAATTATAGTTTCTGCTAGTTATCTATTTTTCCAAGTTTTTTTCCCTCCATAAATAATGAATCTGGTTTTCTAACTTTATGCTCTAGAATGTCTAAGTTATAGTTATTAAAATCTGGGATATTACTTTCATCTGCCTGACAAATATGCACATCTATAAATCCTGATTTTTCTAACAGTCTTCTCAGAGAAAAACGGTCATACATCCAACGATGAATTTCTCCAGATTGACGAAACCATCCTTCTACTAATGCTTGATTTCCGCTGTCACCCAAAGTTAATTTGATAATTGTCTTAGCGAAGTTAAATTGTATTTTTTCTAGCCACCAATCATAGTTTTTTGACTTAATTTTTTCCCATAGTGTAGTTTTTTTTTTATTTGCTTGAGGTTGCCAAAAAAGTTCTGCTTCTCTACCAATTCTTGATAAGACAAATTCTTTATTTTTTATTTGCGGATTTTGTAAATATTCTGCCATTTTACCACCGCCAGAACTGCGAACTGTTTGGTCGTAAAGTTCTAACATCATCCAATCATAATTTGGTTCTGATGTTTGGTCTCCATTTTCTACTTTTTCTAAAGTTTCTAGATATTTTCTAACAATTGATTCTAGGTCAGGGACTACAACTCTGAGAGTACCCTGAGGTTTTAAAACGCGGTAACTTTCAGTTATCAAATGTTGTGCTTCTACTTGAGTCATGTGTTCTAAAACATGAGAGGTATAACAAGCATCAAAACAACTATTTGGATAAGGTAAACTCCGTCGAATATCATGTTTTTTTACATCAGGAGAAGCTGGAGCTATATCAATATTTTTCCATGAATTATGAAAGGTTGAACCACAGCCAATATTTAAAAGTTCTAGCATAATTTATCTGTTAATTTCATGTTTTTGAATACAATTTATTACTGGTTTATTTGTCAGTATATTTTTTTATACAGCATTGTTTCTATAGCAGCAATCATCAAGGTATTTCCTTTGTTTTCCCTGTTGCCCAATTACTTTTTATCTTGCAACTAAGATAATTTCCCTAAGCAAAAAAACTATTACCATAGATAGTAAAAACTCTATTAATGCGTTCAATAAATAATTATTTACTATCAACTCTTAATTATTAACGACAGTTCCCCAAAATTTTAATTATTATTTTTAGGTAATAATTGATGAGAAATTTTACTGAGTTTTTTTCGCACCCGTTTAATTAAGTTAGGATGATAATCAAATAGAGTATCCTGAGTAAATTTATCTGCTGATAAATCAGAAATAATAAAAGGTGGATGTTTTAAAGGAAACTCTATTGAATTTAGATTCATATTACTGTAAATACTAGGTTCAGAACCCGTATTAGTAGCATCTTCAACAAAACCAATATTAGATACTAAATTCACTTGAGGTAAAATACTTAAACCACCTTGAAGCCAACAAGAAAGCATCCACCTATTTGCCCAACTATCTACCTTACCATCGTAAGTACATTGAAAAGTTTTTTGCCAAACTTGAATTGCTTTATCATCTCTAAGAATATCTTTTAGCAGATTCATTCTCAGTACATCGAACCATAATTTCATTTCAAAATTAAAGTATTGCCATGCTCTTTTCCAAGTTGCCCATCCCCAGCAATGATGATAACGAGAAAAGTAATAACTATAGTCATTTCGGTGGCGACCAAATTGAAAATTACTAGCTGCAATACTCATAATTCGTTCATCGCTCTGATATTTTGCTAATAGCTCTTCACAGAAACGAAAAAAAGTAGGATGAACAATACAGTCGTCCTCTAAGATAATTGCTTCTTCTACCTGTTCAAACGCCCATGATAATCCACTAGAGACTCGCCTGGCACAACCTAAATTAACTTCCGAATAATTTTTGTAAACCTGGCAGTTCCAATCAACTTGATCGATAATCTTCCGGGTAGCAGCACATTTTTCTGCTTCCTCTAGTCTATCAACACGGGGACCATCCGCTACGACTAGAAGTTTAGAGGGTTTTGCTTGGCGGATGACCTCAAATACTCTTGCAGTTGTTTGAGGACGTTTGAAAATTAAGAAGACTACTGGTGTTTGGAGCATAATTTATCGGAGGTCATATTTCTGTAAAAATGTGATTGCTTCAGAATGGTACTGCTAATAATTTTTGCTAATTCAGTTATCCTAGTGGTAATAGGTAAATATCGGTACCGAAAGGCTGCTATTCTAGGGTCTTGTTCCTGGTAGAGAATATCTTGAGCCAAATTCCCCCATCTGTCTTCTGGCATTAAATCAATTGTCATACCTGCATGGCCAGAAGGAAGTAGCATATTGGAACCATGGACTCCTATAACCAATATACTTTCTGAGTAAATTTGGCACAATTTTTTTTCTGTTTTCTCATCAAATTTATCTACTCTCAAATCTTCAATCCAAGAAGGAAATTGAGTCTTTTTACCCAAACCAGCTACAGAAAACTTTGCCTGGGGAATTTTCTGTTTAATCCGATCAAATAGTCTACATACTTGTCTATTTTGGAGAATTATTGCCCAGTTTGACAAGGCTAATTTTTTCATTATTCTGTACAAAAATTGATTTAATAATAGTCTGTCTTGCCGCCAAATAAAACAAATTTTATATTCTTTTTGCTCTGTAAAAATATATTTAGGTATTTTTGTGAATTTACTAATATCAACTTGATTGGGGTGTGAATGAGCAAGACTCAAATATATGGTATCAAAACGTGGAAATTGTTGAGAAATAAATTTATTTAAGTATGGATAGTAAGACCGTGCTTTTTTGAGAGGAAGATCGACTGTCCATATTTCTGCGACTCCATCAGGAACCATCCATCTCAGAAATTTTTGGATAATTACGATTAAGCCAATAGTCGGATAATTCTCAAGATGTTTTTGTGCGTTGAGTAATTTTAATAGGCTATGTCCGTAGAGAAAATCAAGACAATTTAATATAACTACTTTTTGGCATTTTTTAAATACTTCTAGGGAAATTTCTAGTTTTTCTAGCTGAGGATTTTTGAGAGATTCTAAGAAAGGCAAACCTAACCAATCTTGAGAATTTTTATCTCCAAAAATTAGACTTTTTTTTAGATCAACTTGGTAAGGATAATAAATCCCATGACCGATCGGAAAATCTTCAATAATTTCTGATTGACAATGGTGGCATTTAGCCTCTATACAAGTATGTATTCCCTGCCATAAAATTCCTGTTGCTTCCAGATTTTTTCCACAATTGGGGCATTGAGATTTATACTGAATATTTGGTTTAATTTCTATCATAATTATTATTTTAGAGATTCATTGTTTGATATTCTGATAATTTTTGAGAAATACTTCTCAGCTTTTCAATATCAGCATAATCCTTAGCAATCCAAAAAGTATTTAGTTTATTTTTTAACATAGCTTGATATCCCTGATTTTTTAGTAATTCATCAATTTTGTGATAATCTTGATGAAGCCATTCCACGTCTTGATTTTTACCATGAGTTTCCACAATCCACACTTTAGTTTTAAATCTAGAAAAATCTATTCCTTGTAAAGCGTAAAATTCGTGTCCTTCTATATCTAAACTAACAAAATCAACTTCTAAAAATTCTGGATAAATATTTAACCAATAATTGAGGGGTTTAACGCTTATTTTTTCACTAACACTTTCAGAATTATAATATTTTGATAGTAATTTTTTCAATTGATTGTCTTGAGTCTCTGTAATAAATGATATTAGACCATCTGTTTGAATTTCTACTTTTTTCATTTCATTAGAAATTCCTTCAGCAATACATTTTATATCTGGATTAAATATGTAGAGCCATTTTAATAAAAAAAAGTTAGACGCTACGGGTTCAAAACATAGCCCTTTTGCGCCTTGCAAAGCAAATAAGAAACTATTGGAACAATTCATTCCATCATTTGCTCCTATATCAAGAAATTTTTCAACTTTACCAAGTAGTAATGTAATTGCTATATCCTCTTGGTGTTGCGCATAACTTTTTTGTGTAAAAACCTTATTTTGACCGTACCTTAAAATCCTCTTTATTTTTTTTATTTGTTGTTTAATAATCATCTTGATTTTGAGTAAGAGTATGTTTTAATTATTGCACTTATCAGTATACCTATCTGAAAAAGAATGAGTAGGGAGTCGGAAATAGGGGTAAATAATTTATAATTTCTACAGGATAATTGATTTTAATTTTAATTATCGGAGATGTCTAGTAAGCTAGAAATATACTTTTTTTGTTTGTTCTTTGTTGTCTTTTCCCTCTTCCGTAACTCCTTTTTGTATTAGTATGGTGATTTCTAAATCATATTAATAATGTAGTTAAATTTTGATTATGAATCCACTCTTATTATAAATATAATTACCAGATTTTAACTATATCAAATCTTAGATTGATTTGAATTTAACTAAATTAAGAATTCTAAATAATGATCGAGGAATCAAAAGCGACTTGAAAATTATCGGAATAAGCTTTCTTAAATCTCGGAGAAATAGATTCATCAGAATTACAGCAACAAAATAGGTAATCAAAGTTGCTATTGTCGCACCAATTGCTTCATATTTAGGAATTAGCCAAGCATTAAGGATTATATTCGTAATAGCTCCAACAAAGCTAATTATTAAAGATAATTTAAATAAATTTTTAACATTAATATATATGCTCCGTGCTACTCCAAAATTACTGCCAAACTGAGACCATATATATATAGATAAAACAATGGCAGAATCAGAATAAGCATCTCCATAAACTATAGAAATAATTGATGCCGAAAAAATAGATACTACTAAGGCTGTGAAAAACCAGATTACAGCCATAATGTCGTAAATTGTCTGCATTGTTTCTAAAAGAATATCTTCACCTTCTTGGGATTTTTTTACTACTGACGGCAGAATAGATTGAGATAATAAAACAGGTAAAAAATTAAAAATTTCTGATAACTTTACAGCTACTGAATAAATACCAAGAGATTTAACAGTTGACATTTGACCAAGCATCACTTGGTCTATACTAGCATATATGTAGGTACTAATACCAGCTAAAATCAGAGGCCAACTATCTTTTAAAAACCTTTTAGCTTGTTCTAGATTAGCCGACCATCGAATTATACATTCTCCTCTGATTTGATATACAATCAACAAACCTATTGCATTTAAAACAATTTCAATTGATTTAATCCAAGCAAAAGCAATTAAAGGAGCGGCAGCTTGAACCGAAGCTATTCTAGCAACTGAGACAATAATATATACAGTATTTTTTGCTAGTACAGTATATTTAGACTGAGTTTGGGATCTAAACCAAAAATCAATTGTTTCAAAAGACTGAAAAATTGTTCCTAGAGCAATAATTCCTATTAAAGTTCGAGTTTCGGTTTCTCCTGGTTTAAGGAAGTAAATTATCGAAGTTGTTAACAGTAATGTTAGTACACCCCCGATTAATTTGAGGGCAAAGCTAGTCCCTAATATTGTATTTTTGTGAACTTGATTACGAACTAATTCACGGACAATAATACCATCTAACCCCATTGTTACTAGAGGTAAAAATAGTGCTACAAAAGAAATACTATAGTTAAGAATACCATACTGTTCTGGTCCTAAGTAACGTGCAACCCAAATCCCTACAAATAAACTTAGACCCATTTGTATAATTCTATCTAAAAATAGCCAAGTTGTGTTGCTAATTATTTGCCGTATATCAGGGCTAAATTTTTGAGTAATTGTAACGAGCTTATTTAACATTTAGATGACTTAATTGTTAATATTATTGATCTTACAAAATTATACTATTAGCAAATGTTTGGCGTTGCACAGTGATGAATGATTAAGAGAATTGAGTAATTCGCCGATGTTTTAAATAAGAGGATAGTGGTACTTTGAGATTTTTTAGACCGAAAATGACTTCAAACCTAGTAATAGCAAAGCAAATACCTCGCAGTGCTGAAAATAACTGGAACCTAGATATATCAATAAAATACTTAATTTAAGGTAAAAACACTACTGTATAAGGTCTTACGCTTATTTTTAACCTATTTTTTTCTAAAGCCCAGATAGTTTATCGATCAACTATCTGAATTTTCTATATCTAAATAGGTAGAACTTTATTATCCTAATCATTTGTTACTGTGCAACGCCAAATATTTAGTTAGTATTGTCAATATTATTTTTTTTAATGTATTGTATTTTCTAAGCACAATCTTATAGTCAAAATACTATATAATAACCAAACAAAGCCATTCTCTAACAACGCTGTTTCCGACAAATTAGGAATAATTATATACATTACTAATGCTAAAGGTAGGATTGATTCTGGGTTTGGATTACGAGTCAAGAAGGAAACAGCTAAAGTAATATTAGTCAATAATGATAATAAAAATATTGTAATTCCTATTAAACCAAAATCTAATGTTAAATCTATAAATCCATTATGACTATGAGGTGGTGTCCAGCCTTTAATGTTAATGTTAAAGGCTGGATTTTCAAGGCCGCGCCAACTTTGCCAAAAGCCATGAAAGCCATAACCAAGCAGAGGACGTTGTGGAATATATTGACTGAAGAGGATAGACCATAAAGGAGTTCTTCCTGTTAAAGTAGCATCTTTTCCTAAAACATCTTCAATAATAAACAACCAATTATTTGTTAGGATAATAACTCCAATTCCAAATACTACCATAAAAATTAGAACAGTAGTAAATGCTAATTTTGGTGGCAGTGTTTTAATAAAATTTAAGTAGATAAATGCAGCTATTAGTAATACTAACTGCACTTTTCCGCCACCTGTATCAGCTTTAAATAAAACTATTATAGATAATAGACAGAATATTATAGATATTTTTCGGTCTTGAGGATAATTGATTGCATGAAACATCCATAAACCTGCATTTAGTGCCATTAATGAACCTAAAGGATTTGGGTGTGCTAAAATTCCTTGCCAGCTATTTTTGACAACATTAATTCCTACAGATGGTTTCAACAAACTGTAATAGATACTGGTAATACAAATAAAAGTATTGCTGAATCTGAATATTCGTGCTATTTCAGCGACAGTATATCTTTGAGCAATATAAGCTGCAAAAATTGTTACTGCTAAAATCACTAGACTATTATTTAATGTATATTTAGGAGTTTCTGACCAAGAAAAAGATAATAATAAAATTATTATAAAAATAAAAAACAGAGGATTTAATATGATAAGTACTGCAATAATATTAATAAATTTTTTCAATGTTTTGATAACTACAGGCCATAAAATAACTATAGTGTAAGCAAACATAGAAGTTCTTAAAGCAACTGTTTTTACCGTTATTCCATGAGCTGCCAAGATCATGGGGTTTAAGTTACTAAAAGGTAAAATGCTTGGGCCTGTAAAACTAATTATATATGATAAAATTACTAAAGTTTCTAAAAAGTTTCCCAGTTTTTTAGATTGAGAAATCAACTGAAATGTCACTAAACTAAAGATAATACCAGTAAGTAAAACAAGGATTAAAATTAGAGGGTCTTTTAAAAGTTCCTTCATAATTTTTTGAGAAATTAATGAGGATTAATATAGAAATTTCTATATAAAATGCTGACTTGATGTATGAAAAAGCTGTCAGCTCGTGATTATGAGGGAAGAGCTAACTGCTTACCTGTTCTATTTAGCAGTAACACCCCTCAAGGCATTAATATAATTGTATTTTAATCTAGACCATTTTTCTGTAACAACACGTTTAATAATTATTGCCCAAATATTAATTTTACCGAGAGGTTTTATCTTTATATTAAGGGCAACTTCATGGAAAAATAGTATATTTAACAATTTGATATATAGCAATCCTCTAATATATTTGTGGTAAAAATCCTACTGCTTTTTAGGGAACAGGGAACGCTTAACTGCGAACAGGTAAGAGTTTCAGTTTTTTTATTTACTTTTTGATTTGTCGCAACCTATGCGCGGATTGCTATATAGCAATCCTCTAATATATTTGTGGCAAAAATCTTACTAATTTTTAGGGAATAGGGAACAGGTGGGAGTTTCAACTTTTTTATCTACTTTTTAATTTGTCGCAACCTATGCGCGGATTGCTATATAACCTACAAAATTTGGTAGTGGTGTAGAAATAGTAATTTTTGTAGTTAGGCTCCTGAAAGTGAAAGAGGTTGATTTATAAATATAACTACATCTACAGGACTAACCAAAATTTACTATGGTTTACTTAGATAAACTGCAACACTAATAAACAAAAATTATTCATATTCTGTAGATTTTTATATTTTTTGATGAGTAATATAGCAAAAATATTACCAACATGATATAAAATAACTAATATAATATGTAGATATATTCCAGAATTTCAAGTATCTAAAAATAAATATTGGCAAGTTAAGCAATACCAATTTTATCCTCAATCAGACTTTTTATCATACCAAAAGTTTGATTGAGGATAAAAAGAAAAATTTTAGTATAGTATTGAATATGAAAGTATATGGTAGCTAGAGAACAAACATCTAGAGGAAGTAAAAAAAAGATAAATATTATTCAGAATAACCCTCTAGTGCATATAAGTTTAACCAAACACTTACAAATTTTAATTGTGAGTATGCTATTAATGCCTTTATTTATCTCTGGATACCAAAAATATACTATAGCCCAAGAAATACAGACAAAAACTGAAGATACTTATGGACAAACACTACCTAGAACAGCAAATTATATTTTGGGAGTTGGCGATCGCATCAGTATTCAAGTTTTTGATGCCCCTGAGTTGAGTGGAGACTATTACATTTTACCAAATGGGTCAATTAATCTTCCATTTATTGGAAGTATAGCAGTAAAATTTTTAACCTTGCAGCAGGTAACAGAAATATTAATAGCTAAATATAGGAGTATATTAAAACGTCCGGTCGTAACAGTTAATGTTTTAGAACCACGCCCTCTTAAAGTAGGAGTAACAGGGGAGGTTAATAGCCCAGGATCCTATACAATATCTTTGAGTTCTGGTGTAGGCAATCAACCAGCAGTCTTGTATCCAACGGTGATCCAGGCAATTAAGATGGCAGAAGGAGTAACACAAACAGCAGATCTAAGTCAAACCAAAGTGCTAAGGCCCAAAACTGCAAATGAAGTAGAAGTGATAGAAGTTAATTTATGGAAATTTTTACAGGAAGGAGACGGTAGTCAAGATATTAAACTCCAAGATGGAGATATGATTGTTGTGCCATCGAACAGTACGATAGATGTAGTAGAAATTCGACAACTTGCCTTATCTGGTTTAGCAGTAGATATCGAAACACCCCGCACGGTAGTAGTAGGAGGCCAAGTTAAAACTCCTGGTACTTATGTTGTAGTTGGAGGGGACACAAATAATGATTTTAGCACTTTAGGCTTACCCACCTTAACAAGAGCTATCAATTTAGCAGGAGGGATTACTCCAGAGGCAGATATTCGGGACATTCAGCTAAGTCGAGTCAATCAACATGGTAAAACACAAACAATGAATTTAAATCTTTGGCAACTTTTGCAAGATGGGGATGTTTTTCAAGACATTATCTTACAAAATGGTGATTACATTCATGTACCTGTAGTTAGTGAAATTAAACCGACAGAAATATCTGATTTACTGAAAAGTAATTTGTCCCCACAAAATATTCAAGTGCGTGTAGTAGGAGAGGTAATAAATCCAGGGCAGATAGATTTCCCCCCTAATACTACATTGAATCAAGCTGTAATGGCTGCTGGTGGACTGAGGGTGGGACGTGCCCGGAGGGGTTCTGTAGAACTAATTCGCCTTGAGCCTAATGGTCAAGTCGATCGCAGTAGGATTTCTCTTGACTACTCTCAAAAGATTGGACCAGGAAATCCTTTGTTACGAGATAATGATATTATTTTAGTAAATCCAACTAATTTAACTAGAATTTCTGAAACTTTAACTTCAACCTTGGCTGGCTTAGATAGAATTTTTGTTATATTGAATACTGCTGCTTTGATTAGAACTTTAGGAGATTAATATGATTGCCATAATAGTTATATGAATTTATATTCTGGTGAGCAGAAGTTCAACTTTAGCAGATCATTCAAAAATGAGTAGTTGTGAGATGAGATTGCCTTCCTTGATATATTATACCCTTAAGCTATTGAATCAATCATGTATGATTGGTCTATTATATTTCCAAACTTGTACACAACTACCCTAAATCTAATTAGGGCTTGCTGAATAAATCTAAAAGCATTGACA
Organism: Trichodesmium sp.; assembly: GCA_051439685.1. Classification (GTDB taxonomy): domain Bacteria; phylum Cyanobacteriota; class Cyanobacteriia; order Cyanobacteriales; family Microcoleaceae; genus Trichodesmium. The sequence goes on along the minus strand of JBFRWR010000728.1, from coordinate 6,722 downwards.
GTTCAAGACTTTAGCCTTTTTAAGCTCTGAAAAAGTGCAATATTTTTGGTCTTAAAACCTGAAAAAGTTAGGATATTAGGCTAAGGTAGAAAAATCAAGGGATAATTCTCAAGGGCTACCTCTTCTAAATTCCCCATTCCTCCTGACTCCTGACTCCTACTTCTACCACTCATACTTTTTCAGGCAACCCTAATTAAATCTTAAAAAATAAGAATTATAAAAAAATATATAAGGTTTGACAATGGATATCGATCCCAATTCCCATCTATTTTCACCACAGTCTAATGATAAGTATGTTAAGTCTTTATCTCAACTAAATACTTATCAGAATGACGAAAGTGAAGAACAACAACTAGATTTGGCATGGGTTTTTGGCGTATTCCGGAGGCGACTGCTAATAATGATTGGTATAGCAATATTATTAAATGCAGGAATTGGCAGTTTAATTATTACGAAAGCACGTCAAATTATTCCTGTGTATTCTGGAAGTTTTAGACTACTTGTTGAACCAATTTCAGCAGAAGCTCAATTTGCTAGACAATATTTACGAGCGAAGACATCCAATATCGATCCACAAAAAATCAGAGCCGATCAAGCGTGGGGTGTAGATTATGAGACACTCGTCAAAGTTTTACGAAGTCCTCAACTAATGAATTCAATTGTTGAGAAAATTCAAACAGTATACCCGGATATGACCTATAACTCTCTGGCTAATAGCATTCTCATTGCTAGAGAAAATGTGGAAAAAAATGGCAAGCAACAAGGAACAAAAATTGTCTCTGTTCAATATAAAAATACCGATCCCGAAAAAATTAGGTTTATCTTGGAGCAGGTATCTGAAGAATATTTGAGTTATAGTAGTAGAGAACGCATTAGTAGCATTCAACAAGGAATAAATTTTATTGAAGAGCAGCTACCTATTTTAGAGGCAAGAGTAGATGTTATTCAGATGCAAATTAAAAATCTGCGACAGGATTATAATATTATCGATCCTACCCTAGAAGCTAAAAGCTTATCAGATCAACTATTAAATTTAAAAAGCCAACGGCTAAAAAGTAAAGCAGAACTTGCCAAAAGTAAAGCACTATATGCTGCGGTGGAAAAACAGTTGGAAGCTAATAACCCACTTTCTATATTGACCAAGTATTCCAAAGGTTATGATGTTCTGATTGATGCACTAAATAGAGTTACTGCAGATATTGCCTCAAAATCATCTAAATATCAAGAAGATAGTCTAATTATTCAAACTTTACGGGAGCAGCAAGAAAATTTACTGGCTGAGGTGAACGAAATTGCCAGAAAAGTTGTACTGGAGCAAATACAACTGCAAATAGAAGAGCTAGAAGGTTACGAGCAAAATATGGCGGAAACTGAGAGTATTTTAAATGAAAGAATTTCTAAATTTCCAATTATTGCTCAAGAATATGCTGACTTGGAACGCAAGTTAGATGTTGCCAATAAAGCTCTAAAAGAATTTTTAGCCAAGGGAGAAGCACTAAAGATAGATGCAGCACAGCAGCTAGTTCCTTGGCAACTTATTGCACCCCCACAGGTAGTTAGTGATTCTAATGGTAATCCTGTGGCAACAACTTCTAGCCAAGCTAAGAAACAATTAGCTGTAGTTTTTGTCTTAAGTTGTCTGGCAGCTCTGGGCGCTGGTTTTCTCATCGAGGTTCTCAGTAAAGTTTTTCATAGTCCTGAAGATGTGAAAGCTGCTAGTAAATTGCCAATCATTGGATTAATTCCTTTTGATAAAGCTCTGAAAAAAGTTAATCAACAAAAGAAATTACCTGCTTTAGCCATCGGTAAGGGTGGTTTTGTATCTCAAAGTAATAATCATAAATTGGAGTATAATGCTTCTCCTCTTTCAGAAGCTTTCCGCTCCCTTTATACAAATATTCGTCTTCTGGGAGGTCAGAAATCATTTCAGTCATTGACTATTAGTTCTGCAACATCTGGAGATGGTAAGTCTACAGTTGCTATACATTTAGCCCAGACAGCAGCTACTATCGGTCAAAGAGTTTTGTTAGTGGATGCCGATCTACGCCATCCTAAAATTCATCATAAATTAGACTTGCTCAATTTGCAAGGACTTAGCGATGCTATTAATAGAGAGGTTAGTCTCAATGATGCGATTCAGCGATCGCCTTGGGACGATAATTTGTTTGTTTTAACTGCTGGGGAAATGACACAAGACCCAATCAAGCTTCTTTCAGCTAAGAAAACCCAGTATTTAATGGAGCAATTTCAAGCATTTTTTGATTTAGTCATCTATGACACTCCACCTATAGCTGACTTAGCAGATGCTAGTTTAATTGCTCATCATACCGATCAGACGATATTAGTTGTTAGTGTTGAACAGACAGATCGTTCTATTTTGATAAAAGCTTTAGAGGGATTCAAAATTTCTGGTGGTTCTATCCTGGGAATTGTTGTTAATCGGATTAAACATTAAAATCTACTTTCCATGGCCATCGAATATTCTAGGGTTTGCTGAAAAAAGCAGAGTGTGGGGAGGGTGGGGAGTGTGGGAAGTGTGGGAAGAGAGAGAAAGTAGGGGGAATAATTGTTCCTTAATTTTTCTGACCATTGGTCTCCCTAAAATCCTAACTCTTTGGTAGTTTTAGCTAGAAAAGTTGCTCTTTTTCGGGATTTAAAAAGGCTATAACCTTTATATATAAAAACTTTTAGATTTATTCATCCAGCCGTATTAGACAGCTCCGGAAAATAAATAAGCCTCTTAGTTATATCAGCTAAAGAAAGAAAAAGTCACCATGAAAAATCATTTTTCCTGCCTTTTTCGTAAAAATATCCTATCTGTTCCCTGTTCCCTACCTTTGCTATACAATACCTATGCTACCAGAGATGATATTACTTACAGTATCTGGATAATTATAATTACCACCAAAAATTCAAACCCAGATAAACCAAGCAATAGAATATCCGTTCGTCTTAGTGATCGCTATCCTTTACTTGATTACGCATTACGCAGAGCGAACAGAATATTGTACACTGCACAACTTCACACTATCTTAAGCAAACTACTCTAACTACGCAATACCATGACTACTCCTTCCCATATCACAGTTACTGTCCCCGCAACTACTGCAAATATTGGCCCAGGTTTTGACTGCCTTGGGGCTGCCTTATCCTTATATAACCGCTTAAAATTCTCTATTGCGGATAGCGCAACAGAAGTAAAAATTACTGTCAAAGGTAAAGAAGCTCGGCGAGTCATTACAGATAAAAGCAATCTTGCCTATCAAGCATTTATTAAATTATATGAATATATCAATCAAATTCCCCCATCTGTGATAATAGAAATTGACCTAGGCGTACCCTTAGCCAGAGGTCTAGGCAGTTCGGCCACTGCAATAGTCGGAGGTTTAATAGGGGCAAATCAACTAGCAGGTAATCCTTTAAGTGAAAATGAAGTGATGAATTTAGCGATCGCCATTGAAGGGCATCCAGATAATGTTGTACCTGCCTTACTAGGTGGTTGTCGTTTAACTGCTTCTACCCGTACAGGTTGGGAAATATGTGATATCCCCTGGCATCCGGATATTGTGCCAGTAGTAGCAATTCCTGACTTTGAACTTTCAACAGTAGAAGCGCGACAGGTTCTACCAAAAGAATACAGTCGCGCTGATGCCATATTTAATTCTGCTCATTTAGGAATTTTGTTAAGAGGTTTAGAAACTGGTAACGGAAAGTGGTTGCAAACTGGAATGAAAGATCAAATTCACCAACCCTACCGTAAATCTCTAATTAAAGGATATGAGTCTGTGCGTTCTGCTGCGTTAAATGCTGGTGCTTATGAAATGGTAATCAGTGGTGCAGGTCCGACTTTATTAGCACTGACAAATTCATTTACAAGTTCAACAGTAGTAGCAGCAATGACTGATGCTTGGAAAAATAATGGAGTAGCTACAGAAGTACAAGCTTTAAAAATTGACAGTAAAGGAACTATATGTACCTAGCTTTCTCACTCTTGAGTAGCGAAAAATCATCTTACTTAATTGAGATATTTTGAGCAATTTCAAGTTTTGGTCTACTTCTAACGATCGTTTTACTTGCGGCGACGCAGACCTAATAAACCAGCGGTTCCGACACCCAACAATGCCAATGTAGTAGTAGGTTCGGGGACAGATTCAGTAACTTTCATGGCAAATACCAAGTCGTTATAATCCATATCACTATTTTCTGTTGTGTCGTCCTCAAATCTGACTATAAACAAGCCATTACCCATATCGTGATAGCGGAAAAAGTTTGGATTGTTTAGAGTATTAATAGTGTCTGGGTTTTCAGGGTTGCCACCTGATAAACCAGAATTAATTGATAACTCAAAGTTAAGGCTGCTTCCCTGTTTGAAATTACCAAGTACAACAGAATCAGCAGGCATAAGCGGGTTTTCTGGACTATCTTTTGTGTCTATATATCCCCCATCACCATCAGGTAGATACTGGCGACCTAACCAACCTTGAGTAGCACTGTACATATCAGTAGAAGCAACATCCCAAGCCACACCGCTTGAATTATTACTGTCACTTGAAAAATAATTCAAGCCATTGTCATACATAGCGCCTTCTGTCATAAAGAATAATTCGACACTACTATCAGATGCAAAACTAAAGTCCCAACCCTCAGTAACTCGTGAACCTTCTAAACCGACTTGCTCAGTGACGTCTTGCTTTTCAACTGATTTAAAGTAATCAATGTATTCGGAACCAAGGCTAGCAGCTTGAGCTGTTGTGTTCATAGAAACTACACTAGCGAAAACTACAGTAGTTGTGAATAAGCTTGAGATAATTTGAGCTTTCATGGTTTTTACTCCTTATTTAGTATTGGTTATTATTAGTGTGTTTTGTGTGTTTAGTAATTGATTTATTTGTTCACTATAAATATCCTAACTCGCCCATAATTTTATTGCAATAGGTTTAGTAAAACTTTATCTAATCTTGACAAAACAAGATTTTAAATGGATATATATTAGTAATAACACTGAGATAAATGATTTTTTTATCTTCGTTTTTTGTGTTAATTAAAGTAGAAACAAAGATGTTATTTTTAACTAGAAAAATAATTTTTCTGAAAAAAGATCAGTGTTTATACGGAAAAAAATCCAACATTAATTAACAATATTTTTGTCTAATCAGTGGAATTTCATTATTTATACTTAAACTACTGTGGGAAACTAATAAAATTTAAGGCGACCGTCCAAGAAAAATGGCCTCTGGACTTTAGGGATCGACAGAAAATATAAATTGTTACTGTGTGAGTAAAATTAAGTAACTATACAGAGAAGTGCTAGGTGAATATAGCAATTAAATATAAAAAGGCCAATTGTGAGGACTAACTTAAGGACAGATACCTAATAGACCTCTCTAAAAAACCGATGTTTTAATGTTGGAGTGAGGGTTTTAAAACTTTTTCTGGAGATGTCTCTTTAATTGCCATGACATCTTTGACGTAAAATCTATGATAAACAAGGATTATAGACTAATTTTGCTCATCTAATTTGTGTAAGTCCTATGATTGGAGTAGCATTTTCTGTGTTGTTTCTGTTTTCCCTTTTTTTCTTGACTTTCTCTCAAAACAAATGCCCCTAATACTCCCTCCCTCCCACTTCCAAAAAATTTCTACCCAAGCAGAAACATCCTACCCAAATGAATGTTGTGGCTTACTATTAGGTCAGCAACACCAACAGACAAAAACAGTCATGGAAGTCTGGCCTGCTGAAAATGCCTGGGAAACAGAAGCAGATGAATATTGGCCGGAACAAAAAGAATTTACAGAAGAAAAAAGATATTCTATCTCCCCTGAACTAATACTTAAAGCCATGAAATCTGCAAGAGAACGCCACCTCTCCATCATTGGCATCTATCATTCTCACCCAGACCATCCAGCTATCCCCTCAGAATTTGACCGTACCTACGCCTGGCCAGAATATTCCTACATTATCCTTTCTGTTCAACAAGGTAAAACTATTGACTTTCTTAGTTGGTCTCTTGACGATAATCATCAATTTCAACCAGAAGAAATTGTTAAAAGATAGGGAACTGAACAGATAACAAGTTTAATGTAGTTAATTTGGGCAAAAAATTAAATAGTGGTCAGTATATTACTTTGCTTTATTAGGCGATCGCCAGTAGGAGTCAACTAATAGCTTTTTAACTGGAAAGAAAAGAAATATCTACCATTCCCAAACTATCTGGCACAGTTACTACAGCTTTTTGGTACCTTGTAAAGGAGGAAAAGCAGAGGGCAAAAGGGTATTTAAACTCTAGATTCCTACTCCAACAAAGTAAAGATACTTTTGAGATGGTGGAGTATTAAATTGATGCCTGGCTATAGAAAAGCCAGTAGCCGATCGCTAGTTTATTTGCCAAACTAACATTATTAGATAAATACTAGGCAAAAATTGTCATGTTGAATCCAAATCTGGAACAAGTCCAGTTAAGTACAGAAGAGTATCAACGTTATTCGCGCCATCTAATTTTACCAGAGGTAGGATTAGATGGTCAGAAACGTCTTAAGGCAGCCAGTGTTCTGTGTGTTGGCACTGGTGGTCTTGGTTCTCCACTATTGTTATATTTAGCAGCAGCAGGAATTGGAAATATTGGAATTGTAGATTTTGATATTGTCGATCATTCTAATTTACAACGACAGGTTATTCATGGTACTTCCTGGGTGGGTAAGCCAAAAATTGAATCTGCTAAAAA
>JBFRWR010000727.1:0-2529 GCA_051439685.1 Trichodesmium sp. | reverse complement strand
GCATTAATAATAGCAACTAACACCTCAAAACTATCAGCGAACCCAGAAACCCGGTTTATTGAAGAAACCGGGTTTCTTTGCGTAACTAAACCCGCCCCCCTTTTCAGTTATCAGTTATCAGTTATCAGTTATCAGTGCGGAATTTTGTAGGGGCGGGTTTTTTCAGTTATCAGTTATCAGTTATCAGTTATCAGCGGGTTTTTTCAGGAATCTCGATACACGACATTAACTTACCTAAACCCGCCCCCCCTTCACTAGCAACAAATTTTGGGGGCGGGTTTATTTAATTTAATATTCATACCGATAAATTTCTTGTGAAACCCGCCCCTACATGAATTATTGGGGGTTGGATACAACGTCCCTGCAACAAAGCCAATAGAGAGTATAAAATAAGAAGAGCAACTTTACCTTATTAGCTTGAGACATGACAAAATCTAATACTATTGACAAAATTCCAACTCAGGTTAACCCAGAAAAATCAGAAAAATCGGAGGAAAAAGTAGAATCCCAGAATTTATACCTGCGCCTATTTAGATATGGTTTGCCACATAAAACACCTTTTTTAATAGGCATATTATTAACAATTTTGGCCTCATTTATTACTTTCTTTGTTCCTCAAATTCATCGGTATGTTATTGATGTAATTATTCCTGAAAAACAATTTAATATGTTGCCGTGGGTAGCAGCACTTATCCTGTTAACGAGTTTGGCAGGAGGTATATTGTCTTTTTTGCAATTGTATTCCATTAAAATATTTGGAGAAAACACAATTAAAAGTATTCGCATAGAACTATATCAACATCTTCAATTCTTATCCATCAATTTTTTTGAAAATCAACGTACTGGTGAATTAATATTACGATTGGGAAGAGATGTAGAAATAGTTGGGCAATTACTTAACTCTAATCTAATCGCCATTTTAATTGATAGCTTTGCTTTTATTGTTGTTTTTATTTATTTATTAATCAGTAATTGGATGCTGGCAATTGCGATCGCCTTAACTTGGCCTTTGATTATTTATCTCTTACAATTTACTCAGAAAAGACTCAAAAAAATATTCCAAGATACGAATCGAGCAAGAGAGATAATCAACAATCATTTACAAGACACAATATCGAATATTACAATCATTAAATCTTTTGGGAATGAACAATATGAAATAGATAAATTTAGTGAATTTAGTCATAATTATATGGAGACTAATCTTCAGGCAACTCGGTTTTTAGCTATATCTACACCAGTAATTAATACCCTGAATAAATTAGCTAATGTCATTGCATTAGTTTTTGCTTCTTGGGGAGTAATGGTTGGTCGTTTAACTATTGGAGAATTAACAGCTATTTTGACTTATGTCACCCTTCTAAATAAACCAATTAATCGGTTTAATGGGTTAATAAGTATGATTCAAAAAGGATCAGTATCAGCTCAAAGTATTTTTTCAGTTCTAGATACTAAACTAGAAGTTGCTGATAAAGAAAATGCGATTAATTTAACTTCTGTTGAGGGTAATATTAAGTTTGAAGAAGTGGGGTTTGGTTATCAAGATAGAGAGTTAGTTATTGAGGATTTTAACTTAGATATTAAACCAGGAATGTCAGTAGCTTTAGTCGGTTCTTCTGGTGCAGGAAAAAGCACTATTGCTAAACTCGCAGCACGTTTTTATGACCCGAAAAATGGGATAATTCTACTCGATGGAAAGGACTTAAGAGATGTGAGTTTAAATTCTTTAAGATCGCATATTGGCATTGTTCCTCAAGAAACTTTGCTGCTCTACGGTACGGTACGAGATAATATTATTTACGGTAAGTTAGATGCAACAGATGAAGAAATTATAGCAGCAGCAAAAGCAGCTAATGCTCACGAATTTATTATGAGTTTTCCTGAAGGTTATAACTCTATTATTGGGGAGAAAGGAGTTAAATTATCAGGAGGACAAAGGCAAAGAATAGCGATCGCCAGAGTTTTATTAAAAAATCCCCAAATTGTTATTTTAGATGAAGCAACTTCAGCTTTAGACTCTGAGTCAGAAAAATTAATTCAAGAGTCTGTAAAAAATCTTTTTCAAGGACGTACTAGCATAGTTATTGCTCATCGTTTATCAACTATTTATCATGTCGATTTAATTGTAGTTCTCGAAAAAGGTAAGATTTTAGAAATGGGAACTCATGCAGAATTAATTGCTCAAGGTGGGAAATATGCCTATCTTTATGGACTACAATTATCTTAAAAAAATAGAATAGTTAATATATGGTTTATCAAGCTTGTGAGGTATATTAGATATCTCCGAAAATCAAAAATAGAATCAATTCTTTCTCCCTATTCCCTGTTTCCTGTTTCCTCTTTTCTGGAAAAGTATATTTATCTTTTTGCATTTTGATTATCCCCTATTTCCTGTTCCCTATTCCTTGTTCCCTCAAGCAAACAAATTTTGTACCTTGCCAGTATAGGAATTGCGATAGTGAGAATCACAGCAAATATCCCATGCCAATTTTATCTGAATAATTCACAGAATAATAAATTCAGGACTTA
>JBFRWR010000726.1:0-3912 GCA_051439685.1 Trichodesmium sp. | reverse complement strand
GGTGCAAGAGAAGAATAAACCATGATTGCTAAAAAGTACAATTACTACATAAATAATAATGGATAACCATTTAATAACCCCACCGGATGGAGTAGGAGTAGGAAACTATGAATATAAAGGTCAAGTTCCTGGGTTTTGGGAAAACTTAGCTATCTGGCTTTGGAGTCACTTAACCGCCGTATTTACAATTGATAAAAAAGAGGCATTAGTAAACCCAAACCTTGATACAAATTACACTCAATTAGACCTAGAAAATTATGGAAACTTAGAGGATATTCAGCATTATGGCAATATTGAAGAAGTCACACCATACTTCGACTGAGAAACAAGCTCACGGGTTCTTTAAATATTTAATTATACAAGAACAATGTGGGTTATTAGGATATATCTTTAGAACAGTTATTCTTAAACCAACCAGCTTGTCCTTAAGTATCATGTTGGCTGTGATAATATCGGGAATATTTTCCTATTACCAACTACAACCAGAACCTGTAAATGCCGAATCAAAAACTTGCATTAAATAGTGGAATATGAAAGAGCAAACTGAACAAGAACTGTCTGATTTTACCAAATGGTTTAAAAGCAATTACCAACTAGATATAACCCATTTTGAAGTCAAAATGCTTCTTCAAGCAGCAAAAAATGTCAATCTAATAGTAGACTTTCCTACAAGAACGGCATTAGCAGCTCTAATGAAACAACCCACATTCCGCACTTCATAATGTAGTACAAAAAGATACATGAATCATCATCAGAATTTGAGCCAACAAATTCAACAAATTAATTTTATAGAACACAAAAAAATCAGTGGCACAAGTATTGTTGGTAAACCAGGTATTTCTGTTGGCAGCAGAAAATACAGGAGGAAGTACACTCCTGTTGATAGCATCAATCAATTTTCTCAATATTCAGGTGATGCGATCATATACAAGTATAAGCGATCGCTAATCATTCAAATTACAGATAATATTTTTGACAACAAGAGGGTAAAAACTCTAAAATCAAGCTCCGTTCTTCAGTGAGATTAACAACTTTTTCGGATTGATTTATGGTTAACAAATGAATCCCTTGAAAGCATTGAAATATCCATCTTAATGTGGGAGTATTTGTCAATTTTCCTAACTGATTTTTGAGGAAATTACTGGTTCTTATTAAAGTATTTCTCAACTCTCTTTGGCCAAGATTATATATTAATAAACACAATGACATAACAAATAACATTGTTTCTACTCTTTGAGGTTTTTCCACAAAAAAACTATCGGCAAAAAATTGTGGATCTTTGAGGAACCTAAAACCTCTTTCACAAGTCTGTTGATTTTTATAGTTCCACAGTATTTCTGGGCTTTTAATTTCTGAATTTGACTCAATATTTGTCGCCAGAATAAATCGGCCAGCCACTAGAGTTCTTCTTTCTATTTCTGAGACTCTTGGTTGAATTTCTATTTGATGATGATAAACTATAGACTGTTTATTCAGAAACTTTTCCTTGATTTCTAAAGATTCAACAGTCCATAATTTCAGTTTTTTGTTGATGGATTTTAAGTGATTTTGAGCTTGGATAACAGTATCAAATCCAGTCGTTTCTAATTTTTTTACTAGCTTTAATGCTGTCTTTTTTTCTTGTTCAATTTTCGACTCTAACTTCTGGATATCACTTTTTTTCCGTGGCTCACTTTCAACAATTAACCATTTTTGTCTAATACCAGCATAAGTAACTTTTTGCTCCAACCATTTGTATCCTTTTTCTTGAAGTACCCTGGTTATTTCTTGAATTTCTGGGTCTGTTGAAGAGGGAATTTTTACTTTTTCCAGGTCTAATTCAATTAATTCTTTAGCTTTTTTTAAAGTCATTGGAACTCTAGTTACCCATTTTAAATTAGAGATTAATTTCAGATTTTCTTGGCTATATAAGGCACTATCACAGACCATAATATTATCTAGTTTTATCTGTTTTTTGACCTCGGTTAAAATTTGGCCAAATACTGCTTTATCTGATTCATTCCCATCCGCAGCTCTCATAAACAATGGTATTCCACTATCGCTACTAACAACTAAATCTAATACACATTGTTTTAAATCTGGCCGATGATCACGAGAGTATCCCTTTGTAATTAATATTGGTTTTTGTTCATAATTTTCTGTGGATTCAATTTGATTATATTCTCCATGTACATGAAATGATGTTGAATCTAAGTGAGTATATTTCGTCTCTATTTTGAATTTTTTAATAATTAATAATCCTATTTCTATAAATAAATTCGTTAACCCTAAATCATAAATTTCATCCATCACTCTACCGATTTTATCATCGTTTAAATATTCACTATTTATACCTACACCTAATAATTTTTCTACAGCCTTGTCTTCAAAGAACTGACTAAACAAATATAACGGACGTGATACCATTCCTAATCCGTTGAGAATTAAAGCTTTAATTACTTGTCCTGATGTAATTTTTTCTCTATTATCTACTCCCAATTTTTGGTTAATTATTTCTACAATTTCTATCTCATCAATTAGTCCCGCAACTATTCCTAAATGGTCAAGATTTTTAACTGTTATTTCTTCCATTAAAGACATTTTTTCATACTAAATAATAACGCAATCATCAGCTTTATGATCTCACTTGAAGTCACTAAACACCATAAGTAATTCTACTTAATTAAATAGACAAGTTTTTTGTAACCTATTGTAATACGAAATGAAGTGCGGAATGTGGGTTTAATCGGTTCTTCTGTATTAGCAACTGGTTTAGCAGTCACTTCCTCTTTAATTGCTCCTACTGCTCAAGCTGCTAGTCTTGCTTGTAACACCCTTGATGCTTCACTTGCTGGTAAGGTAACTGGTACTAGCGGTTGTGAATACGGTAGCACTAATAATGACTTTCTAAATCCACTGCAAGTAAATGAAGACAATATGTTTGGCGGTGGTTGGAGCTTTTACGGAAAAGATGACGAAGATTTTGATTTTACTCCCATAGGTTCAGGAAATGGTTATACTTCAGGAACTTGGGATATTTCAAGCGCATTAACTGCTCTAAACAAAAACCTTAATGATACAGATTTTATGCTTGTTTTTAAAAGTGGTGGCGGTAATGTAGCTCCAACTGAAAATTATATTGGCTATACCCTAAGCGCTACCAGTGGAAATTGGGAATCACAATTTCTGAATGCAAATAACGGTAAATTAAAGGCAATGTCTCATATGTCTCTATACTACCGAGATGGTGGTAACGGTGGTGGTAATGATCCAGCACCAGTACCTGAACCCAGCACTATGTTAGCTCTCGGTTTAATCGGTGGTGGAATGTTCTTATCTCGCGGTCGTCAATCTCACTAAGAATTGAAGCTATATTAATAGCTGAACTATTTGTTGGTTTAAGTCGTTGAAAAAATAACTAAATCAAATTCAGTCTAATTTGTTGCTGATTAATAAATTCAGCACTCAGGGAAATAAATAAATTTGTTTATCAGACAAATTTAACTATATCTACTATTGACAAAAGAAGATGAACTAAAATTAAAAAAGGAGCAATTGAGCAATTGCTCCTTTTATTTTGCCAATTAATTTACCGAAAAATTACAGCACTTTTCAGATTGATCAACCACATCGTCACAACCAAAACCTTGTAGGGACCTTGCATGCAACATCCATACTCTGTTCTACCGAAATGAAAACCGCTGTAATTTACCGAAAAATTACAGCACTTTTCAAATTGATGAACTACATCACCTTAACGAAGTTAGAAGTCAACCCACCCCTAACCCCTCCCAGGAGGGGAAGTTCAGAAGTTGTTTTTGTAACGGGGATTAGAGCAACTCTCCAAAAACGTTTCGCCTAACAAGGTGGAGTTAACGAAGTTAGAAGTCAGAAGACAGAAGTCAGAAATTGTTTTTGTAAGGGGGATTAGAG
>JBFRWR010000725.1:0-4750 GCA_051439685.1 Trichodesmium sp. | reverse complement strand
GAGAACTTAATATTTTTGCTGAAACTCCAAGATATATTGGCTTTGCCATAAATGCAATGCTTCATTGGCCTGACAGTGCGAATATTAAAATAACATTGAGATAAAATCAAAACTAATTTACGGATTTTAAGTTTCAGATGGAAGTATAGTTAATTAAGTTAACATAACTAAGATTAAGAGAGTAAGATTCTTAACTTAATTCCCTTGAGCAGAACAAAATATACTGAAAGTCTAGATTACATTAAATTAAACTTATGATGAACGCTTTATGGCCAAGAATTCTCAAAATAGCTTATCGAAAAGATCCAGTAGTAAGCTTTGTAGTCACAGTAGGAGCTGTTGATGCTGTAATTGGTGGTGTTGGTTCAAGTTGGTCCTTATTTGGTCTAGGAATGGGAACAGTAGGAGTGGCAATCATATTGCGTTTCTGCTTCCTAAAGCGTTCTAATTTTGACCAAGCTACTCCTGTTCCAGAATATTATCTGCCTCCAAATTCATCTCGTCCACAACTACCAATTCTCAATAGAAATAAAAAGCATCTTCCATAACTCAGAAATAATTTATCCTCCATGAAAATAGGACAAGTTGCTGCTGTTAGTGGTTTGCCAATTAAGACTATTCGCTACTATGAGGATATTGGTTTACTTGAACCTTGTGTAGAACGTTCTCAATCTGGTTATCGCTTGTTTGAAGAGTCGGTACTTGGCAGACTGAGTTTTATTAAACGAGCCAAGTCCTTGGGGTTAAGTTTAAGGGAAATTTCGGAAATATTGGTCATTAGAGATCGAGGTGAACTACCCTGTAGAGACGTTAAGCAGAAATTAGCCAGTAAAGTCCAAGAAATTAGTTCTCAGATAGAAGCATTGGAAAACTTAAAAGGAGAGTTACAAGAAATTCTTCAGCATTGGCAAGAGGAACCATCAACTAATCAGGTAAGAGAGACTGTTTGTCCTAATATACAAGCTCAAAGATATAACAATAGCGAAAATTTGAATACTATTCAGACAGTCGCCAACCTAGCAAACAAATAAAAAAAAGGAACCATGGTTCCCTTTTTCTTGACTGTCTAATTTTTTTCTAAGTATTTTTTGCTGCTTTTTGATTTGTCTTAACCTTGCAGTTCCTCCTTTGCCTTTAATATTTCTCCCTTGTTGACGGGGAGATTCCCATCTTTTTAGTTTCGCCATATTATTATCCTTGAATATACAATTCTCAAATAAATTACTATGGGCGGAGAGAGACTCGAACTCTCACGACCGAAGTCGCCACATTTTGAGTGTGGTGCGTCTACCAATTTCGCCACCCGCCCTTACTTTTTTTATTGTACACATCTCTTGCTAAACTTTGCAACAGATCCTGATATTTTTTGCTACTTGCCCATTTGTCAATTTCTTTAGCTCTCAATACAGGCAGTGGATGACTTAACTGGGCTGTTTGAAGTTCTCTGAAAACTTCACCCAATTCTGTATCACTAAATTCATTGTAAGCTCTTGCCTGAGCTAAAAAAGCATTGACATTGAGCTGTGGTGATATGGTCGGAGAACCACCTGCTAGTTTCATCAAGACTGATGCTACTATCTTTGGGTCTTGTGTGGCCAGTAAAGCTGCTCGATCACAACTAAATTCGGCACATCTCAACCATTCTAGTATTTGTCTTTGTAAACCTTGAGCTATAATAGCACCCCATGTCGATATTTGTCCAGCAGCTAGTACAATTAAATTACCTAGGGTAAGATATACTCCATGCTCACATTTCAGGTGTCCTAGTTCGTGACCTAATACTGCTTGAATTTCCTGTAAGTTCAGCAACTCTATCAAAGATGTATGAACAACAATAAAAGGTTGCTTTCCTCGCATTGCAAATGTGTAAGCATTAGGGACAGGGTGTTGACGGATATATAATTGTGGTGGTTCTAAGTCAAGAGCTTGACAAGCGTCTAAAAGTATTGTGTGTAAATGTGGCAGTTGTTCTTCGCTGACTAATACACTAGATGCAATATTTTCCATATAGAAGAATTGCTCTCCTAATGGCCCTAATAACTGTCTAACTAATAAGTCTATACCAGGCATTTGCTTCAAAGAGTTTGTTGCCTCTAAATCTAGGGGATGTCGAAAGTGATTTGCCTTTAAACCAATTAGTTTTTTTGTTGTTAAAGCCATATTTGCTCAATCCAAGCTACTCTAGATATAAATTAGTACAATTAATTGCTAGACAGTACAAAGTTTTGGGAATTACTATTGCTAGCTAGGGCTTTCAGCCATCTAAAGGTTAAAAATTTTCTATTAAAAACTGTAGATGGTATGAGCTTTGTCTAGTAATAGTTTCAGTTTTAAAAGCCAATCATTATTTGGCAGAACTTTACTACTCTTGACTTAATTAGTATATTTCTATTATTCCATATTTGACAACTTTTTTTACTAAACAGTATAAAGTTTTCAATTTTTAGTGTTTTTACCAAACATTAGATTTATCACTACATATTCAGGACTAATGTTGCACCACCCTTTTAATAGAAATTATACGCCCTCAATTTAAGTCACGATTAATCCGAAAACCGCAACTACCAGTAAAATTTATTTACTACCTAAATTATGAAAAATTGCATCATTCAAATTTAGGATTTTATTAGTGTATGGTTCTGAAACGTCTAAAACAAATTTGTTATATTCAACATCTTTAGTTTATTGTTTTCACAAAAGTTCAAATCTATCTATATATAATATATCTCCAGTTTAAGATTTCTATAACTGAATCTGAATCACTTATGAAGTTTTTAATTGATTTAAGGAGCATCTAAGAAACTTCAAAAGTTAGAAGCACAATTACATCAAAATTTTTAATAGAGATAGGGAATATGTATATTTTTTAGGCAGAATAAGACAGAAGTTAATTATAAGTCATTATCTTCAACTAATTCTAATCTTTGTAGCCTTGCTCCTAAATTTTGTAGTTTAATTTCTAGTTTCTCATAGCCTCGCTCAAGGTGTTGTAGACCCTGAAAAGTTGTTTCTCCTGCTGCTGCTAATCCTGCTAAAATTAATGCAGCAGAAGCTCTAAGGTCTGTTCCAATTACTGGAGCAGCGGATAACTGAGGGACACCTTGGATAACAGCATGATTTCCTTTGACTCTAATATTAGCCCCCATTCTATTTAGTTCCGAAACATGACGCATCCGATTCTCGAATACTGTTTCTGTCATAGAACTACTACCTGAACAAACACTAAGCAAAGCCATAAATGGAGCTTGCATATCTGTAGGAAAACCAGGATGTGGTTGAGTATCTATATTAGTTGCTATTAATCTTTCAGCAGGCAAAATGCGTAAGCTATCAGATTTTTCCTGTACAATTTTTACTCCTACTGACTCAAGCTTAGAAATAACAGCAGTCAAATGTTTCGGTTGTACTGATGAAATAGTTATCTCTGAATTGGTAATTGCACCAGCTACAAGAAATGTCCCTGCTTCAATTCTATCAGGAATAATAGTATAATCTACTGAGTGTAACTTTGGTACTCCAGATATTACTATAGTTTTGGTACCAGCACCAGAAATCTTAGCTCCCATTGCTATACATAGATTGGCTAAGTCTTCTACTTCTGGTTCTTGAGCTGCATTTTCAATGATTGTTTCTCCCTCAGCTAATGTAGCTGCCATCATTAAAGTTTCAGTAGCTCCAACACTAGGATAGTCCAGATAAATTTTTGCCCCTTGTAACCTTTTCTTACTGCCAGTAATATATGCGTTAACCATACCATGTTCAATGTGGACTTCAGCTCCTAGAGCTTGTAAACCTCGAACATGAAGGTCAACAGGTCTAGCACCTATCGCACATCCACCTGGTAGTGGCACACGAGCTACTCCTAATCTGGCTAAAATAGGACCTATAGCAAAAAAGCTAGCACGCAACTGTCTAACTAATTCATAAGGAGCTTCAGGATTATCTATATCACTAGCATCTATATCTAAAGTATTACCATCCTGTGTTATTTTAGCCCCTAATGCAGCTAAAACTTGTCCCATTGTAGAAATGTCTGCTAGACAGGGAATTTGACGTAAACGACAAACACCAGAACAAAGTAAAGTTGCTGCCATGGCCGGAAGTGCTGAATTTTTAGCACCACTGATACTCACATTTCCTTCTAGTTTAGAAGGCCCCCAAATTTTCAGGATTGGCTGATTTGCTGGAGATGCTTTGAGCTTCTCAGTTTCTCCTGTTGAATGTAATAGTTGATTAATTTTTCTATCCTCCCTAAATTACCTAGTTATTAATTTTTGCTCTTGATTGTACTCGAAAGTGAGCAAATGTCTAGGGGTTGACAAATTCTTTTTCTTAATCTAAAGTCCCATAAACATTGATATAGCTCCGGAAAATTTTTTAGAGATAGAAAAAACAGGCTTCTGATTAAGATATATAGGGTTGGCTGAAAAATTCCTTTTTAAGGAGTAGGGGAGCGGGGGAGTAGGGAGTAGGGAGTAGGGTAGGGACGTTGCATGAAACGTCCCTACGGGAGTAATTTTTTTGCTCCACTATCTACCCAAAAAGCCCTCCTTTGTGAGCATCAAAAGCTGAAAACGAGGTACTTTTTCCATATCTAAACAGGACAATATTGATGTTTGACATACTCTCCGGCCTAAAGGCGCGGAGATTCTCCTGAAACCAGGATTCTTGGTTCACTGAGTCCACTTAAACTAATTATCTGGCGATACTTAGTCCAGAGATGATTCTCTCCCCAAGCGTTTGCTCTATT
>JBFRWR010000724.1:0-7063 GCA_051439685.1 Trichodesmium sp. | reverse complement strand
GAAATAATAGCTTGGTCAATATTCGGCACATTTTCCTTAATACCCCGGATCAGTGCCCCAAACTCAGCAGGAGTCGTATAACCTACGGTATCAGGAATATTAACAGTAGTCGCTCCAGCAGCGATCGCCTTTTCTAAGACTTGATAAAGAAATTCTGGGTCAGAGCGACCTGCATCTTCCGGGGAAAATTCTACATCATCCACAAAAGTTTTAGCATAGGCCACCATTTCTGGAGCAATTTCTAATACTTCTGCTCTAGTTTTCTTCAGTTTGTAGGCCAAATGAATATCGGAAGTAGCAATAAAGGTATGAATACGTCCTTTAGCTGCTGGTTTAAGAGCTTTACCTGCTGCTTCAATATCTGCGCGGGTTGTTCTTGCCAAACCGCAGATAGTTGGGCCTCCTTCTACACCTACTGCCTCAGCAATTTTTTGTACTGCCTCAAAATCTCCTGGACTAGAGTATGGAAAACCAGCTTCAATCACATCTACTCCCAGACGAGATAGTTGTCGAGCGATGGTTAATTTTTCATCTATATTGAGAGCTGCACCTGGAGATTGTTCTCCATCCCGCAGAGTAGTATCAAAAATAATAATTCTGTCTTGGTTAGTTGTCATTTTTTAACCTCATAGTTTAGAGCAATTAGCCTACAACTTTTTTTATATCTTACAATTTAGGGAGTAGGGAGTAGGGAGTAGGGAATAAGGGAATAAGGGAAGGGTAAATTTAACAAATATTCTCTATCATCTAGAAGAAAATTTTTATTATGGCTAATTAATAAAACTTGATATTTAGTTATCAGCTATTAGCAAACTTGCCTATAGAAGTCGGAATTAGTATTGATAGATTGAGCAATAACTCTAAATAAAATTCAGTATTTATAGCCTCTTACTTGAGTAGAATATACTGATAACTGACAATTGACTTTCTTCTTCTTTATTCCTTCTTGCTTTCCCCTACTCCCTACTCCCTACTCCCTACTCCCTACTCCCTATTTCTAATATTCTGCTTTTTCGATTTGGTCTCGAATATCATTTAAGTCTACATATTGGTCTGTAGCATTTCGCAATTCTCTAGCAATCATACCTTCTGTTGATACGACTGTAATATGAGTATTTTTAGAACGTAGTAACTCAATAGCCCTTTCAAAATCCCCATCTCCACTAAATAAAATTACTTCATCGTATTGGTCTACTGTATTAAACATATCTACGACAATTTCAATATCCAAGTTAGCTTTTTGAGAATAGCGACCCGAAACATCATCATAATATTCTTTCAAAATTTTAGTGCGTACTGTATAACCCAAACTAATTAAAGCATCTCGAAAACCTCTTTGATCTTGCGGGTCTTTTAACCCTGTATACCAAAAAGCATTTATTAGTTTAACTTCTGGTCTATTAAAGTATTCTAATACTCTTCTCGGATCAAAAAACCAACCATTTTTTTGTTGAGCGTAGAACATATTGTTCCCGTCCACAAATATAGAAAGACGGTTCATAGCATTTTTCATAGAAACTTCAGTTTAATATTAATCTTAGATAATTCAGTTTAAATCTATTACTTTAGCAACATTTTTATTACTAATGCAAGTTTTTCTTAGTGCTTAAAACTTACTTTGTTACTTGTATGTTTTCTATTTAAACTACAAACAATTACCCTTATATTATAAACCAATAACATTTTTCCTACTCTGTACTTTTGTGAATAGAGTAGTTATAAATTCTAGTGTTTAGGCTTTTTTTTCTAAAAAAATATTTTTGTTGATGCCGATTAAATTCATCGATCCCCTTTGACATTCCTATAAATAACCTCGGTTTTAAACCCAGGCCATTAATTAATATTAAATTAATATAATCTGTAAAATCTAGGTAAATCAAAAATAATTTACTGAATATAAGGGTATATATACAAAATTAGTAATATAAGAAATCAGGGGCAGTACAAAGCTACAGCCCTCCAGTACATAAATTTAGAGAAATAATAGATAAAAACTTAAACCCCGATTATAAATTGGGGAGTTATATTTAAGCTTTTTGACTTTCAATAGCCCAACGAGCTAGTTCAGTTCGGTTGTGTAAACCAGTTTTACCAAGCATATTACTCACATGGCTCTCAATAGTTCTTTGACTAACTTCCATAATTTCTGCAATGTCGCGATTGGCCTTTCCCCGAGCTACCAATTGGACTACTTTTAACTCTGTCGGGGTTAATTCTACATTTCGGCGGACTTTGATCTTTGGTCCACTACTAACTCCCCCAGAATTTTGATGTTTAATCAGGCGAGAAGCTTGCTTCAAGGAAGATTCTACTTGAGCAACCAATTCTTCTGGTTCAAATGGCTTGACAATGTAAACATCAGCTCCAGTATTTAAACCTTTCACTCGATCTTGACTTTGACCTTTAGCAGATAAAAATAGAACTGGAACCCATTCTGTATCAGGATTTTCTCTG
The DNA here is from genome assembly GCA_051439685.1 of Trichodesmium sp. GTDB lineage: Bacteria > Cyanobacteriota > Cyanobacteriia > Cyanobacteriales > Microcoleaceae > Trichodesmium. The sequence goes on along the minus strand of JBFRWR010000724.1, from coordinate 4,609 downwards.
ATATGCTGTACTAAAGTATAGCCATCCATTTCTGGCATCATTACATCACATATAATCAGCTCAGGAATTTCTTGTTCCAGTAACTCTAGTGCTTCTCGGCCATTTTCTGCTGTTGTCACCTGATACCCACGAAATTCTAAATAATCTTTAACTAATAAGATTAAATTAGGGTCATCATCAACTAACATTAACCGTCTTTGGTCTGTAGTATTAATTTCCTTCATAATTGAAGAACTCTCTTTTTTGATTCCCGCAAATATTTACTTTTTAGACGGGTTAAACCACATCTTTTATGGCAGACTTAGGAAGTAGGCCATTTGCTACTTTCTTGTTATACCTTGCTCTTAAGGGCGGAGTTTAAATTAAAATATATCCTAACCCGCAAGGCTGGGACTGCATTTCATCCTCAAAGGGTATTGATCCCCTATCTATTATTGATTATAGATTATAGATTTTAGAATCAATCAATATTCCTATAATTTTAGGTAGATATATTTAGATAATAGTTTTGTTCTTGTGGAAAATAAGTTCCACTACTTTTGATAATAATATATAAAAATTCAATAGTATTGGCTACTAATATTATAAGTAATTATACTATTATATTTCTAACTATTAGTAACTAATTATTAAGTTGAAGTTGTTAAGTTGATCACGGAGTAATTGGTCCATTTTTGCTGAGTATGGACCTGTGAATTAATGGATAATGGATAAGTACCAGGACAGAATTAATTGTGTATTATCGATTAGATATGGCAATATGTCGTGCAGCTAAACGACCGTTTTTTCTCCATGAATGGAGAAGCTTTATTTTCTGTGAATCAATTCCGATGATAGCTTCAAACAATCATCCTGGTAGAGAATGAGTCAGAAAAGCATATTCTTCTACAATTTGAGAACCTATAATATGCTCTTGAATAATTCTTTCAATCACGGGAGGAGTTGCAGAATGATACCATACTCCTTCAGGATAAACAACCATAATTGGACCTTGACAACAAACCCTTAAACAGTTAGCTTTAGTCCGAAATATACATCCTGGTAAGCTAGAGTTAGGCTCCTCAAGTTTTAATTCTTTAAGACGTTTTTTGAGATAATTCCATGCTTCTAAACTTACCTCTTTTGAACAACACTTAGGTTTAGTTTGGTCTGCACAAAGAAAAATATGTCTCTGAATTTTACTTAGTCCGAGAGATTGGACACAACTTCCCAGAGATTCTTGACAAATATCTGGGTCGAGATTATTCTCCCGCTCATTTTCTAGGGATAAGGTCATCTGAATTTTAGTCTCATCAACTTTTTCGGTTTTGTTAAATAAATTATCTGTCATTTGATACACCTCATTATTTGTCTTTTAGTCAAATGTCTAATTTATAATTCATATTTTTTTGGGGACATTTATACTAAATTTTTGATTTACTGAGATAATTTTAGTTAATTGAGATGAATAATTCATCATTAGACATCTCTAGAGAAGAGAGAACAGGGAACAGGGAATAGATATAAATAATTGACAATTGATAGATAAGAATTACTTTTATTTTTAATTTTTGGAAGTGTCTATTTGGTATAATACCAATTCCCAAAAGTCATGCTATACTTAGGTGACACTTCAATTATTAAGTAATTAATATAGGCAGAATCACCTTTTTCATAATTATTAGGCATTTAGTGTTAATTATTCATAATTTTGACTGCTCCCCTACTCCCCTACTCCGCCACTCCCCTACTAAACAAAATGTAGAAAAGTTTTTGAGAAATGGTAGAAGTCCTATTCAAGTTACTAAAATCTCACTTCTGACTTCGTTAATTCTCCCTATTCCTTTTTCCCGTCAATCTAGAAGTGTCTATTGACAATTAGATTATGACTCTTGGTAAACACCCAAATTCTCAGTTCGGGAACCCGTACAGTTTACTTAGTTGCGCTCGTAGCTCCTATTCAGCTAAATTAGCACTCAGATGGTGAGAGTGCTAAAAAATCAAAAAAGACTAATACCCAAGTTTGATTTATAGCCCCTCAAAAATAATAAAACTTATCTGGAGGTAAATTAATGGCAGCCGTAACCCTAAGTGTTTCTACTGTTAAACCTTTAGGCGAACGTGTATTCGTCAAAGTTAGTGCAGCTGAAGAAAAAACTGCAGGTGGTATCCTTCTACCGGACAATGCAAAAGAAAAACCCCAAGTAGGAGAAGTTGTTGCTGCTGGTCCTGGTAAGCGCAATGACGATGGTTCCCGCGCTGAAATGGAAGTTAAAGTAGGTGACAAAGTTCTCTACTCTAAATATGCTGGAACAGATATCAAACTCGGTGGAGATGAATACGTTCTACTTGCAGAAAAAGACATTCTCGCAATTGTTAACTAATAATTCCGAAGTTGTTCTATAGCACTAGCAAACTTTTTCTTCATATTTGATGTTTGCTAAAGTGCTAAAACAACTAAATATCAACACAAAAAAATAATTATCCACAATTACTAATCAATAGAAATCACAACTATGGCTAAACGTATTATTTACAACGAAAATGCTCGTCGTGCTTTAGAAAAAGGCATGGATATCCTCGCTGAGTCTGTAGCAGTAACACTTGGTCCTAAAGGTCGCAACGTTGTTCTAGAGAAAAAATTCGGCGCTCCTCAAATTGTTAACGATGGTGTGACTATCGCTAAAGAAATCGAATTAGAAGACCATGGAGAAAATACTGGTGTTTCCCTAATTCGTCAAGCAGCTTCTAAAACAAATGACGCAGCAGGTGATGGTACAACTACTGCAACTGTTTTAGCTCATGCAATTGTTAAAGAAGGTCTACGGAACGTTGCTGCTGGTGCTAACCCTATAGCTATCAAACGTGGTGTTGATAAAGCTGCTAGTTTCCTCGTAGAAAAAATTGCAGCTCACGCTCGTCAAATTGAAGATTCTAAGGCGATCGCTCAAGTTGGTTCTATTTCTGCTGGTAATGATGAAGAAGTAGGTCAAATGATTGCCCAAGCAATGGATAAGGTAGGCAAAGAAGGTGTGATTTCTCTAGAAGAAGGAAAGTCTATGCAGACTGAACTAGAAATCACTGAAGGTATGCGTTTTGACAAAGGCTACATCTCTCCTTACTTCGCAACAGATATGGAGCGGATGGAAGCAGTTCTAGACGAACCTCAAATTCTGATTACTGATAAGAAAATCGCTTTAGTCCAAGATTTAGTACCAGTTTTAGAACAAGTTGCTCGTTCTGGTAAACCATTATTAATCTTAGCTGAAGACATTGAGAAAGAAGCTTTAGCAACTTTAGTAGTTAACCGTTTACGCGGTGTACTGAATGTTGCTGCAGTGAAAGCTCCTGGTTTTGGCGATCGCCGTAAAGCTATGTTAGAAGACATCGCGGTATTAACTGGCGGTCAAGTTATTACTGAAGATGCTGGCTTGAAATTAGAAAGCACCAAGTTAGATATGCTTGGTAAAGCACGTCGCATTACTATCACTAAAGACAATACTACTATCGTTGCAGAAGGTAACGAAAAAGAAGTTAAAGCACGTTGCGAACAAATCCGTCGTCAAATGGAAGAAAGTGACTCTTCCTACGACAAAGAGAAGTTACAAGAGCGTTTAGCTAAGTTAGCTGGTGGTGTAGCAGTTGTTAAAGTTGGTGCTGCTACTGAAACTGAAATGAAAGACCGCAAGTTACGTTTGGAAGATGCTATTAATGCAACTAAAGCTGCTGTAGAAGAAGGTATTGTTCCTGGTGGTGGTACAACTTTAGCTCACTTAGCTCCTCAGTTGGAAACTTGGGCAAATGAGAATCTAAAAGCTGAAGAGTTGACTGGTGCTTTGATTGTTAGTCGTGCTTTATTAGCTCCATTAATGCGCATTGCTGAAAATGCTGGTCAGAATGGTGCTGTAATTTCTGAGCGCGTGAAAGAGAAGGATTTCAATACTGGTTTTAATGCAGCAAGTAATGACTTTGTTGATATGTTTGAAGCTGGTATTGTTGACCCTGCAAAAGTAACTCGTTCTGCTCTACAAAACGCTGCTTCTATTGCTGGTATGGTGTTAACAACTGAGTGTATTGTTGTTGATAAACCTGAACCCAAGGAAGGTGCTGCTGCTGGCGCTGGTATGGGTGGCGGCGATTTCGACTACTAGGTTTTTTTGAGATTGGGGACAATTTGGGAATTGTTCCCCATCCGATTTGTTTGTGTAAAAAGTGTGTATTGTGTTTGAGTCACCTCCAAAAATTGGAGGTGACTTTGTTATTTTATATAGCGCTACTTGAATCGGGAACACTTAACTGGGAACACTTAACTGGAAGTTGTTAAAGGATTTTCCTAGGTCATGCTGCGCAAACAGGATTTAGAAATGTCCTAATCTTTGCTTCGACTGCTATAGCACTCATTTGGGTTCTTTTTTCGGCGATCGACAGATAGATAAGAAATTTGATTTTTGCTGAACTAATTAATCTCTAAAAATTCATCAGACTATCATTTTAAAATATATAGATATAGGATAAATTATATTTACAGCATTCCGTTCTTAGAAACCTATGATTATCTATAGAAATCTATGATTATCTGTTCTATTCCTGCTTCATTCTGGCAACGTCGGCGCTATCCAGTCCACAGGCT
>JBFRWR010000723.1:0-19074 GCA_051439685.1 Trichodesmium sp. | reverse complement strand
CAATTAATCGAGAACGCTGCACTAATAAAGTTTTTATATCTTCTTTTTCTATTTCCACATTCTCTTTTTCTGATAACAATAACGCCCAACCAATTTTCGCGGTTAATTTGGCATAATTTCGACTTTCCGCTTCAGTCAATTCAACTAAAACTGGATAATAAAGATAAGGAGCTAAAGCACCTTGTTGAATTCCATCAGCTAAAGTTAATTCTGGCTGCAACACTTCACCAAAATAATCTAAAATTGCCGTAGTTCCTTCCTCATCAAAATATCTTTCAGGAGTAGCAGATAAAGCAAGTCTTAAACCAATATTTTTAGGTAAACATTTCTCCAATTTTGGCGAACCTAAATGATGAGCCTCATCTCCAATAATCAAAGTTTTTTCAGGAAAATATTTAAGCTGAGATTGCAAACTATCTGAGATAAAAGTAGAGTTAGTAGTAATAACAGAAATAAATTTTTGATGACCAGAATGAATATTATAAAGAGTAGTAGAAAGTTGATTTTGCCAAATATTTACATTCTCAAAAGCCAGAATTGGTTGGAGAGAAAACTTTTCACATTCTCTCCCCCATTGAGTTACTAAATGACGATAAGGACAAACAACAATTAATACCTGTAAACCAATTTTTTGATAAAGTTGAGTAGCGATCGCTAAAGCAGTAATTGTTTTTCCAGTACCAGTTGCCATCTTTAAAATTCCCCTACCTCTATTAGCAAACCAATTATTAACAGCTTGTTCTTGATAGGGTCGTAGTTTTAGATTAGATGGCATTTTGGGATATCCTAAATTTACTACTAATCTATTCATTTCTTTTGCTTTCAAATACACCAGTTTTTGATAATTTGAGAAATAGATATATTATAGCAATTCCTAAAAAGTGTAAGGTAAAAAAATATTTAGCTTTAGGGAGTAGCGAGTAGAAAATAAGAAAAAAAACTGTACATTAGTAACTGCGGAAACCCTATATATAGTAATATTATTTAAGTTGTGAAATCTTCTAGAGTTTTAGGAACGGGGAACAGACAAGAAACAAAAAACTAATATATATTCATCTAATGTAAGCATTCAGCCGTCAGATATCAGCCATCAGCTATCAGATATGAAAGGAGAATCAAAAGTTATACTAATGAAATTAGTCATCAGCTAACTTTATAACTTTAGTAGTTATTACTTTCAAATTCAGCTTTTGAAAGTATTTACCAGGAACAGCTAATAGCTGAATGCTTACCATCTAATAACCCCTATTTTCTAGATTTTTAGGAAAGAGTAAAATTATTACATTTTATTCCTGATACTAATTCCCATTCTTTCTGAAATACACAAACTTTTGATTAAATAAAATAGGGATTCCTAGAAAATCATCCCTGTAATACCATTTTGATAAATTTTTACTATAGCAATCCGCGCATAGGTTGCGGGTAATTAAAAAGTAAATAAAAAACTTGAAACTCCTACCTGTTCCCTGTTCCCTTTTCCCTGTTCTCTAAAAGCAGTAAGATTTTTGCCACGAATATGCGGAGGATTGCTATACAAATGACTATGGGATTTTTTAGGAGTCAGGAGTAAGGAGTCAGAATTAACTCCTTTAATACCATCCTTGACTTAGTACATGATCTTTTTTGTCATCTTCTAAAAATTATTTTTATCGCCCTTACTATTTGTAAAATTATTTTTTCAAATTGGTATAAGAGTAATTTCCTATGTAATGCTCTGCAAACATCAACTACTCCTAACAAAATAGGATTTATATATAGCATTTTCCCATAATATGTAAATCTAGATAGAGTTTTTTTATCATAAAAAATCTTGTCTTCAACTCCCACTAATCTTTGTGCAAAGCTAATATTAAATCCTGTTTTCCCTTCTTTACTATTCTCTGTGTTTTTTTCGTTCCCTTTTCCCTTTTTAATAGAACTAGATTTCCGCATTCGAAATGAAAATGCTATATCTAACTATTAAACATCTTTCTGCAAATTTATTAACTAGAAAAAACAATGACTAATAACGGACTTTTCGTGGGATTAATCACCTTAGATTTACTTTACCTAACAAAAAATTATCCTGAAAAAAATCAGAAAATTGTTGCTGATAATTATGCTGTAACAGCCGGAGGTCCTGCCACAAATGCAGCCGTAACATTTAGCTATTTTGGCAATCAAACAACTATTCTTTGTGGTTTAGGAAATCATCCAATAACTCAGCTAATTAAAGTTGATTTAGAAAAGTATAATGTCAGAATACAAGACTTAGATGAAGTTCGTTGTGAACCTCCACCAGTTTCATCAATTATTACTACTCAAAGTACAGGTGAACGCGCAGTTATTTCTATCAATGCTACTAAATCTCAAATCTCACAAGAAGCTATTTCAGCAGATATTATAAATAATATTGATATTGTTTTAATTGACGGTCATCAAATGGTAGCTAGTCTAGAAGTTGCTCAACTTGCTAAATCGAAAAATATTCCTATTGTGATAGATGGAGGTAGTTGGAAACCAGGGTTTGAGGAAATTTTACCTTTTGTTGATTATGCTATTTGTTCCGCTAATTTTTATCCTCCTAACTGTCAAAGTCAAGAAGAAGTTTTTGCTTATTTAGCAAATCAAAATATTCCAAATATTGGCATAACCCAAGGTGAAAAACCTATCCAATATTTTAGTCAAGGAAAGTTTGGTAATTTAGAGGTATCTAAAATTAATCCTATTGATACTTTAGGAGCTGGTGATATTTTTCATGGAGCTTTTTGTCACTACATTTTAGATTTAGAATTTACAGAAGCTTTGGCAAATTCTGCAAATATTGCTGCTCATTCTTGTCAATCTTTCGGTACTAGAGAATGGATGATAATTTAACAGTTATTAGTTACCAAAAAATGAGGTCAAAATCCTCCCCTTTTAAGGGGATGAAAAAAATATTTAACTCAGTATTTCAAGCCTCCGACTGTAGTCGCAGGTTCACTGATAGCGTAGCTCCTCCGTAGGAGGCTAACTGATAAATGATAACTGAAATGACCAATCATAGGTTAACAGTTAAAAGCTATGTAAAAATAAGTTGTAGAAATTTTCTCTAAAATAAATTGTGAAATATAGCTTCCAAAAAAACGATTCAGGTTATTTTTAGATGAGTCCTTAATAGAACATTTCATCTCAGTTAGGTACACTAATAGCGGGCAAGATACTCGCACTACATATTTAATTAAAATGGGAAAGCTTAATATTACAATTTTGGCAACTCAAATTAATGATTTTTATTAAAAAAATAAGGAGATTATTCGATGAATAACTTAAACGAATATCTGATATAGCAATTCCCACACTGGTGAGGTACAAAATTAATTTGTTTTGGGAGTAGGAAAGATGGAGGAATGGGGAATAGCAAATCATAAAAATAACTGTACCTCACCCTTCTTGAGAAACGCTATAGTAATTCAAAAAATATTAGAAAATACTGATTTTTGGCAACAGGTTACTATTACTATTATCTCTGTTTTTTCAGAATTGCTATTTAATTATTTCTCATCAAACAAGCAACGTCAAAACCAAGTAATGGAGCTTTCCTACACAACAAATATATTGAGATTTTAGAGAAAAAAAAAGATATAGGTCAGAAAAATATGAGTATCCTTGATGGTGAAGACATAGATTGTGAAATCTTCCTATACCTTTTGGCATTTTTTCTGATAGGGAGCAGGAAAGAGATAAAAAATAGTAGAATCATTTGATGTGGATATTGATTCTAAACTCTACTATCAATACAATCTAATATTTTTTCTTATTGCTTTTTCATTTCCTAAAAAAAATTGATAGAGTTTCTCAGCTATACCCTTAATTTACTTCTTCCTTATTTACTTAATTTATGATAATTTCTACTCTCATAAATCAGAATATCTCCTTAGAAGACTTCACAAAAAATCCTCCTGAAAAAATGGAATGGATAGATGGTAAATTAATAGAAAAAAACGGCATCACATTAAGACATGGAAAAATTCAATTGAAACTGGGTTGTTATTGGGATAACTATAAAAATGCCAGTCAACAAGGTGGAGAAGTTTATACAAATGAACCTTATCGTACTAATAAACAAGGGCGATCGCCTGACGTTGCTTATCTGACTCCAGAGTTAGTTTCAGAATATGGAAATTATCCTACTTTACCTCAAAGTTTTCCTTTAAGTGCAGAGATTATTTCTCCTGCAGATTTAGCTGAAAATGTCTTTTTAAAAGCTCAGGAATATTTAGAATCTGGTGATGAAGAAGTTTGGTTAGTTTTTCCAGAAAGTAAATTGATAATAATAATTACTAAAAATCAAAGTTTAATGTTTACTTATGGTCAAGTTGTTACTACTCAAAAAGTGTTAATAGGTTTGAGTTTAGCAGTAGATGATTTATTAGCTTGAATATTCATGGTTTGCCTACTATCGACTTCTTGCAAAATTTTTAATTCAATTAATTAAAGAGATAAAATTAACAATTTTTATCCCCTATTCCCTATTCCCCATTCCCTATTTCCTGACTTCTGCAAGAATTCTTATTATTCAGACAACTTTCCTCTTTCTAACAAAGCAAAAAATTTTGATATTTGTACTTAACTAACTTCCTAATTTTCAATTCTAAATTCTTACTCCCCTAAATAAAACGAATAAACCAACGCTCCTTAAAATTCACACCTGCTAATGCTTGATATTCTGCCAAACTTCTCATATTTCCTAAACCATAAATTCCCAAATCTTCCTTGACAGTTTCCATCCCTAAAATTTGACGAAAACGAGACTCAGAAATCTTATTTTGTACCCACCAATTTTGATGATCTTCCCAATGCACAATTCGCTTTTTTCCAGTATTATAAAAATGCCAACAAACACTTAGGTTAGGATGATAAATATCCCATCCCCTAGTCCAAGCTTTAGCAGCAAATAATACCTCTTCTCCAGTAAAATAAATATCTGGATCGTAAGGTATTTCCTTAATAATTGAACCCAGGGAAAAAATAAATCCAGCAGCAATAAAAATACCAGGTTGTGGAATTTTACATTTACTTAAATCACCTATTGCTCTTAAACTTAAAGTACCAGAATCTTCAAACTTTTTAACTTCCAAGCGACTAGGTGTATTTCCAACTAATTCTCTAGGAGGTCTATATGCGGGAGGGTAGGTACTAATAATAGGTTTCTCACTTGGACACATCTTTAACATATTGATTAGTTCTGTGTCCCACCCAGGCAAAAATCTCATGTGGGCGTCTATCTGAAGAGTGTAGTCCTCTTTTTGCCACAACTTTTGGACTAAAGACCTGGCCCAACCAACGCCACGAGCTTCAGTCGCAGGAACAGCAATAATACGACAATCTTTGATACCCTTAAGTTGACTAATATGGTCTTTTTCTTCATCTGTCCCATATTGCCAACAAATGCCAAAAGTGAGGCGTTCAGGATGAGTAGCGTGGGCGATCGCCTCTTGTACAGTAGGAACTAATTCTAAATCACGATAGGCAACTATTTGAATAAAAATACGATCCATAAAATTTGTTTTGAGTAATTTGATTTAGTTCTCAAATACTACCTATTTTAATGGATATCTATAGCATTTTCATTTGAAATACGGAAATCTAGTTCTATTAAAAAGGGAATAGGGAACAGGGAACAGGGAATAGTAAAGAAGGGGAAACAGTATTTAATACTAGCTTTGCACAAAGATTAGTGGGAACTAAAGACAATATTTTTTATCAGAAAAAAAGTCAATCTAGATTTACATCTGATTTAAAAATGCTATATAGACTCAGAAGTTAGGGAAAAGTTTTGATAAGTTGAATTTCTGTAGTCCTGTTTGATTGAAATTCTGCCTACCTATTTGTTCAGTTGATCTAAATCACTAAAAATATTGTAATTGATCACAACATCGGTTTGACTAGCTTCACTGCAATTATTCAGTCAAAAATCAGATGATATAGTCAGATCGAGAATTGATTTAGATTTAGGGTGTTTACTGAGATTAAATTATGGAAATTACTACTAATGTTAGTTCGGAAATACCTAGTCCTATTGAATGGGTAGAAGAACATTATTCTATGGCTAATTTAATCAATAGTCTCACAGATATACAACAGATATTTTTTCATGGATGTATATCTCAAAATCCTGAAGATAGTGAATTAGTTATTGATCCTAATATGAGAGATTTACTCCAAGAGAAATATGGAGATAAATATTATCAGTATTTAGAAAAATATTTACTTCAAGTCTCCTAAAAAAATATTTTGGTTAGGAGCAGAAAGTTTGATACCAAATCTCCAAAACTTCTCTATATTTTCTGGAATTTTTTAATATCGAAAAAACTGATATAACATTTCTCAAGTTTGTCAGATACAATTTTGTATTTTTATTCCCTTCCCTGTTACCTGTTACCTCAAATAAACTAATTTTGTACCTTGCTAATATGAAAACTATTAAGTGCTTATGCAAAATTAATTACACATTTTATTATATATCTCCACAATTTATCAATTCTTTTCTTTCTGCCTATTTCCTGTTCCCTGTTCCCTATTCCTTGTTCCCTCTCTCAACTAGGAAATTCCTCAAACCAGGACTACTTATAACAACTTATAATAAGTTTCTTAGTGCTAATCTTCCCATCAAAATAGTGCTTTCTCAACCTAAATTCTTGCTTTTTCCTAATTCCCTACTTGATTATTCATTCCTTACTTTTAATTAAATTAATCCTACTTTTTTCAGAGCTTTTTCTGCCGCTCTTTTTTCAGCTTCTTGTTTACGATGACCTTTCCCTACACCATATAATTTCCCTCTCACTCTAACTTCAGCAGTGAATATTTTCGCATGGTCTGGACCCTCTCCATTATTAGATTCATACTTAGGATTTTCTCCAAATTCTGCTAGTGCCCACTGTTGAAATTTACCCTTAGTATCTACTAAATCATTAGGTGGTGAATTATCATCAGAATCAGGAAAAATTATATCATTGACAACAGGTTTAAAAAGATTCCAGACAAAAGGTCGAGCTTTTCTCAAAGTTGAGTCTAGAAAATAGGCTCCAATTATTGCTTCAAAAGTGTCACTAAGCAAAGCAGGATTTTCTCTACCACCATCTTTTTCCGCACCTTTACCTAAGCGCATTTTTTCACCTATTCCTAATTGAACTGCGAATTTTGCTAATTGTTTTTCGTCTACTAAAAGTGAACGGAGGCGAGTAAGTTCTTTAGGTTTGAAATCTTGGTCTTCTTTGTATTTTTTATATAGTAGTTCTCCTATTAAAAAACCTAGTACAGCGTCACCGAGAAATTCGAGGGTTTCATTGTCTTCTTCGTCTCCAGAATTTTCGTTTAAATAGGAACGGTGGGTTAAAGCTTGTTTTAAAAGTTCTTGATTTTTAAATTCGGGTATTTTCTCTATCATTTTTATTATTAAATTTATAGATATTCACAAAATTATCATACCTAATTTTTGTTTTTAGCTATTATTAAATGTCTATAAAATTTTTTGCAAATAGTATAAAAAACTTCAATTTATACTACGGTAAGTTTACTAAACCAGCCCAAGTTTTTTGACTCTACTTAGTGCGTCTGCTGCTGCCTTCTTTTCAGCGTCTTTCTTACTACGACCACGACCTTCTCCATACATTTTATCATCAACAAATACCTGAGAAAGAAACTCTGGATGATGCTCTGTTCCATCAGCTTTTACTGTTTTATATTTAGGAGGTTGTGTTTTCAAATTTTTTTGTACCCACTGTTGAAATAAATTTTTAGAGTCTACGTTAGAACGAGATTCAACAACATCATCAGGAACAGAATTAAATAACTTTTCAACAAGAGGACGAACCATTTCAAGATTTGAATCTTTGTCTAAATAATAAGCTCCAACTATTGCTTCAAAGGTACTACTAAGTAAATTAGGATTTTGGAAACCACCTTCTTGTATGGCACCTTTACCAAGTCGCATTCTAAAGTCTAAACCAACTTCAAGAGCAAATTTTGCTAGTTGTTTTTCATCTACTAATGCTGCTCTTCTACGAGTCATTTGATCTTCTCCCATTTCTGGAATAATTTTATAAAGATATTCACCACTAAGAAAAGTTAATATAGCATCGCCAAGAAATTCTAGACGTTCGTTATCTTCTATTTCTCCTGGGTTTTCGTAAACATAGGAACGGTGAGTCAGGGCGCGACGCAAAAGTTTTTCATTACGAAATTTTAGAAGTTCGTGCATTTTTTCTCCTTATTTCATTATTGTTTAATTATCAATTATAAACCCAGTTTTTCGTTAAAACTGGGTTGACAATTATTGTTAGATTAACATTGTAACTTTTTAGGCTTCAGGTATCAATATTTCCTTATCTTTCATAACTACTAAACCTTCTTGAGCTACAGCATTTACAAATTTTTTGAGTTTTGAAAAAGTTGTACCATCTGATTTACAAATAGAAGGAAATTTATTACATCCTTTAGGAAACAAATCCCTCTGACGCATCAGTTTCCCAAGACAATCTAAAGTTGTAGGCTTGTTTTGGTTTGATGCAATTTTAATACTCTCTAAAAGACAATTTACAGCATCATCCCAATCAAATTTAGTTGGCAAATTCATTGTCTCAGTTTGATTTTGTATTTTTCCTAATTTAGGTATTTCATGTAAGAAATGAAACTCATCTGCTGATTTCTTTAACTCTTGTTTCACACTTCCAGATTGGGCTATAACTATCACATATTTTTCCAATTCTTTCAGGATGCTAACTATACTTTGAAAATCTCCATCTCCTGATACAATAATAATTTTATCTGGGGAGTCACTTCCTGCAATATCTTTAATTAAGTCTGATATTAATTGATTATCAGCACTGTTTTTTAGAGGACAATGAACATTTTGACAATCATAACCAAGATATCTGAGCTTTTTCACAATATTATCTTGGTTTTTACCGTATGAATTATAGTAAACTTTCTGAAGAATTAAATCACCTTGAGATTTAGCAAAACTCAAAATATCATTAGCGTGTTCAGGAAATAAACTGACATTTTCAATGTCTACATAAACACCTATGGTAGCTTTATTTTTTGTCATAATATGACCTCTAAACTGATAAATTTTAGAGAGTCAAAACATTCTGTTTCCAGCAAAAACTTTTAGCATTTATAGAATAATTACCACTTAACACAAATTCCCAAAAATAGACTTTTAGTAGTACCTAATAAAGCCACTTCTCTATTATTAAATTAGCAATAGCAATCTTTAATCTGGATTATTTCCAGATTTCCTATATAATGCTCTAAGCCATGATATTTGCCGATCCGCAGTCCAAGACTCGGAAATTCTGTTTCTGGCTTACTGTGTACTAAGCCCAGTTGGCTACATATAATTAGAGTGACTGGTCAATTAATTCTTAAAAGGTTTGTCAGTCAAGGTTTTTAGCGTATGGAATTTTTAGGGGCTAAAACTCTTGCTACATAGTTCTTTCAAGTTTAATTCCTAACAGTTCTCTAACGACATATCTAGCCAAATCGGCTTACAACACAATAAGCCAGAACTAGAATTTCCGAGAGACTTGGACAACCATCAACATTCATTATGCTTTAACAGCTATTTTTTGTCTCTTCCTTAAATATTAGCTACCCAATACAATACTGTCAAGATATAATTTTTTATATTACCTACACTGCTACATACTTTTACCTCAATTTTAGCAGACTAAAAATCATACTTATTGAAAAGCATTCCTCATCAACATCTAAGCACTAAATTAACTAAACGCCGAAGCTTTTTAACAATATATTTTGTCAGCATTCAGTTATTAACATTCACTATCAGTAATAAAAATAATTTAATTAAGTATTCGCCTAACTTATACTAGATTTTAACCAACCCATCCCCACTAATTCCTGCTAAAAAAACAATTAATTAATAGCTGATAGCTGAATGCTGACAGCTAATAGCTTACAACATTTTTGACAAAATCTTCAAAAAATCTCCCACAATTAAATCCCTATTAACTGCCGTTAATAAAGGTACATGAACAAAAATACATTTACTTTTTAAACAACTTTCATCAAGATACTTTAAAACCGAATAATATAAATCCTCACAGACAAACTTTCCAGCATCATTACTAATCTCAGTTCCATCTAAACCAACCACTAACTTTGACAAATCAACAGAAGTTTTCATCACCCTTTCTCCACTATTTGCTTGAGATTCTATTGTCATAATTTCCCGTTTTTCTGCCATCCCACAACAAACAATTATATCCGGCTGAAATTTTTCTATTTGAGAAATTACAATTTCTGGCGCAACTGCTGAATCAACAGGCAACTTTCTGATAAAACTTAGAGAATAATCAGTTAATTCTTGAGTAGATATCAAACCCAATAAATCATCAGAAGAATTAGATTTATGTTCAGGTTTCCAAATATCAAACGATGTCAGTAAAACTTTAATGTTCATTCTTCAAACTCAGACAAAATCAAAAAAAGCTTAAATCCTTTAAATCATACTAATTTTTTGACTATAATATTAAAGTCATTGTCAGCATTCAACTATTAGATTTTGAACATAATAACTTACTAAGGTTAGCTAATAACCTTCTCATTGATAACTCCTAACTAATAAGTACCTATGGCACATTAATTTAACATTTTTCAGGGAGTAGCAAGTAGAGAGCAGGGAACAGAGGAAAATATATTTGTTACTTTGATAAGTAGAGCAAAAATAATTTATCTTACCTACTTAACCTCAGCAGCAAATATACAATTAATTTTGCTTAATTACTTAATTTATTAATTCTCCTTGGAGATTAATTCCTCTGAGAAGGGAATAGGAAAAAATAAATTTTGTTTATAGCGCTTTTCATATGAGTGAACCGCAAAAGTGTAAAATGTAGCTAAAGACAAAATAATTATCTAGAGCGATATAGCTGCCGCTAGGCTCCGCCAACGCCAAACGAAAAAATGGCCAGACCATATTCACAAAATTTAGGCCGACCTGTGATTAGAGTCTACCAAAACAAAGAAGGTTCTCAACGCCAAATAGCACAAAGATTTCAAGTTAGTTTAACTTTTGTCCGTAATTTATTACGGCATTATCGAAATACAGGAACTGTGAATCCAAAACAACGTGGAGGAGGGCCAAAGACTAAAATTGAGAAGAATTTTGATTTTTTAATGAGCGCAGAAAATCCAACAAAAACCAGATATTTTGCTTTGTGAGTTATGCCACTATTTAAAAAGTCAGACAGGAGTAAAAGTTAGTATATCAACAATGTATCGAACTTTACAGCAGTTTTCGTTTCAGTCACTGTAGTGGCGTGACACGCCGAAAATGTTGCTATAGTAGGGGCGGGTTCCCCCCTTAAATTAATGAGTTTTCACATTTGATTAGATAAACCCGCCCCAAAATAAATACGCACTATTTTAGATGTGTCGGTCCTGTAGGGGCGATTTCCTAAGGTCATGCTCCGCAAACCCTAATCGCCCCTACACAGTTTTGATTATGACGATGTAGTTTATCCATCTGAAAAGCGCTGTATTAACAGAGCGATCGCTAATCTTCCTGCTGAACCGAAAAAAGCGATCGCTCTAAATTATCTTCGTAACTAAAACTAAGATTAACTTACTTAACTATTTCCCATCAACTGCATCTCAGATACC
This sequence comes from Trichodesmium sp., assembly GCA_051439685.1. Classification (GTDB taxonomy): domain Bacteria; phylum Cyanobacteriota; class Cyanobacteriia; order Cyanobacteriales; family Microcoleaceae; genus Trichodesmium. The sequence goes on along the minus strand of JBFRWR010000723.1, from coordinate 7,425 downwards.
CAAGTACCATGAAAACCATAAGGTACTCTCTGAGGTAACATCACCCGCGCTACAGGGTCTCCCCTCATATCCTGAGCATCTATCACCAATAATTCAGAACGCTTCTGTTTCTCATCATGTACAAACGTCAACAACCAACCATCATCCTCATCAATAGCACCTATTCTCGGAGCAAACGTCACAGCACCCCCATAACAACCTTCACCAAAATCATGGGGTATAGATCTACCAGTACCAAAGTCATACTTAATAATTCCATCAAACAATGGTCGCAAAGATGCCATTCTCGAAGTATAACCATAACGCATTTCGCGCCCCACATACCTATGATTAATACAAGGAAACTCCGATGGTCTCTTATCTAACATTCCCTCTCTTACAGCACCAGTCTTGAGATTAAACGCCCACCCATACATTCTGGGAATATTCTCATCAGGGTCTCTAAAAGTACCTGGATATACATGAGTCGAACTCATCCGACAACCATACAATACAACTTCATCTCCAGATTCATAAGCATTGAGAATGTGATTGATATAGCAAGGTTGAGCTTCAAACCAGCGAATATCCTCATTGTTGCCATATCTAGGCAAAATACCAAAACGACTTGGCGATCCACTTTCAAACATCCAAGCAGGTAAACCTTGTTGTTCTCGTTCTGGACGGAACCGTAATGGTAAATCCATCAAAATTGTATAATTTTTAGTGATGGCAAAATCGTGGGGGGCACTTGGTACGGGTATATTAATAGGTACTGTCTGCAATAGCTCACCGTTACCAGAAATTACACCATATTTTACATAAGGAGGAGCATCCAGAGCGTAACCAAAAAATATTAATTCCCCAGTCATTGGGTCAACCTTGGGATGAGCAGTAAAAGCAGAATCTAAGTAACCATCACACAAATAGGGACTGATTGTTTCTAGACTAGGAACTTGAACTGCATAAGGTAAACCTGCTTCCCAAAGAGCTAATAATTTGCCATTGTGAAAAGTTACCCCATTATTAGCCACATTTTTATAGGGGCCATAGGGATTATTAATTTGAGGAGGTTCTAATTTGCCACTCCAGACAGCATGACCCAAATCTTTTTCAATCTCAAATCCTCCCGTTTTGACATAGCGGTTTAAATAGTTTGCTCTACCACCACTAATTCTCACCCCATGTAGCATTCCATCACCATCCATCCAGTCATATTTACCTAGAGGCGCAAATTGAGGATTAGGGCCATTTCTCACATACATTCCTGACAAATCTCTAGGGAGTTCACCTTTTATGTCTAGATTGTCAGCAGTTATTTCTTTGCTAACTGGGGCAAAATTACCCATCAGATAGGGATTAAATTTTGTGGTAGTGGTCATTGGGACTCGCTCCTATAGAAAAAGTTAAGGTTCTATTAACAGCTTATGACCACTTTTACATTATGTATAGTGTTATAATTAAAAATTTTTGTAAATTTGAACTTATTTAGTAATTCTGATTAATACCAATTACTAAAAGTATTGCTATCTTTATCTAATACTTCAGTTATTAAGTAATTAACACTAACTTTTTGACTTTTTTGCTAATATGAGCAAAGTTAATGTTGATTATTGTTATGTTTATCCTTCTCAGACTTTCCCACCCTATTCAGATAGAACAATATTTTTGGGAATTTTTTAAGTTATAAAGTGACAAGTCTCTTAATTATTAATTACCTCAGAAGAGGATTGGTATTCAAGGAATTTTTTTTCTTCTCTTGGTCGATTGGATATGGCGTTTCGCTCCGCAACATGAAAAGCGTTAGCGAGAGCTACCGTAGCAAGAGGCAGCGGCTCTGCAAGAGCGGGAGACCTTTCCCTCCGGGACGCTTCGCGTTAACGTAGTTGTGCGCTAGCAAACGCCATCCCATCCTACGGACTGCTCCGCAAACTACCGCTTTTTCTCCATGAATGAAGAGGTTTTATACCTGAATTTTTCGGTAAAGACTATTTATAAATATTCTTAGCTTTGCTGCGATTCCTATCAGTATTTGCCCGGAAGTTTAATAATTTCTTATACCTTGGGTTTAATTAGAAAGCTTATTTTTTTTAGTGCAGTTTGATAAATAAACTTATTTAGTCATCACCAAAGAATTAAATATTTTTTTCTATGAAAAACAGCAAAGAGGAAAATTTAAAGTCGCTAATCTAGCAAAAAATAATAAATATTTTGATATTCATAAAAAATATAGAGATTTGCAATAGAAAATCCCTACAAAATAATCAAAATATTTATAGAAGTGCAAATGGATTATTGAACTATCAAGATACTTAGAATAAATGACTCCATTCACTATCTAAACATTCTCCATCTTTCCATACTCTATCAGTTTTCAGACATTCCTCTTGAGTTTTAACCCAAGGAATTGCTGTTGGAGATATCCTTTGCTTTTCTTCAACTCCTGGAGGATAGATGCTTTGAGTTGATTCAACATATTTATTATATAACTTATGTCCAACAAATACTGTTAAGAATATTGCATCTGCACAAATCATTGTAAATAGCAAAGTTTTTGAGATTGATTTCAGTCTTTTATTTTTCAGTTCACGATCAAAATTAGAATAAGTACCCTGAATTAAATTATTTTGTCTGAACATCTGCACGTCTGATACTCCTTAAATAAAAATTATGTAAACTACTCGATTAAAAAATAATATAGATAAGTAATTGGACATAAATATTTACACATTAGACATATTTAATACCCCTAAATTTTTAGGTTGAATTTTGTGTAATTAATTTTGTCTAACTACTTATTATTTGTCTGAGAATATCTTAAAAAAAACAGACATATATACGTTAGTTAATATAAATAGATACTAATAAAGAATCTATCTGAAATGCAAGTAGTTATGCGGAACTTTACCAAACCTTCATAAATTAATTCAGATATGTAAATATATTAACTTGCTTAAAATCTTTGTTACACATCTAGCTAGGCTATATCAATGGTTTATTGATTTTTACTTTTAAGAATATGTAGCAATGCTTAAGGCAAATAAGTAATTATCAAAAATTATGTTGCGGTAGTGTTAAATCCCTATAATCCTCTTGAATCAAGGAACTGACGATAATTTGTTAAGTATGAGTCCTCAAGTTTATGTCAAGTTTAAAAATAATTAGCAACTTCATCAAAACTTCATAAAACTCTTAAATTTGTGAATCTTGATGTTGTATTTACTGAGGCCCGAAGCTTTGGATGTTGGGAATAAATACTCAATTTTTCAGTAGTCGTCAAATAAAGTCTTACTTTTGTTCGGTCGTTTTAAACTGCTATAACCCTTTTGAATAAAGGAACTTAAGGGAGTGTCGTATGGGAAAGCCTGGCTATCTTGTGTGGTTCGTCCTGATTTTATCTACTATTATTGATAATTACAAATATTTTCACTAAAATAGATATTTGTTGTTATCAACACAGGGGGAGGACATCACCTCTGTCAAAACAGCGGTCCGGGTTTCCCAGACCGAAGAATCCCCCTTTGTCGCGTCAGCGCAACGTCGGGAGTATGTCAAAGTGAAGAGATTTATAAATTCTGTTTGTTAAAAAAGTATACTTTTTCCTGTGTTCCCTATTCCCTGACTGTAGCGCTATATCTATATATCCCTTAGTGGTTTTCAGCAAAGATGGAACATACTCCTAATCATAAATACCCTTGTAGGGACATTCCCTGTAATGTCCCTATTCCCTATCTCCTTTTTATTTGATATTTCTTGATAGATTGAATCCGAAATTTAGGCCAATTTAACTGCTGTTCCTGTTGCTGTAATTAATAGCAAAGCACCCTTCTCATCAACATTTATAGTACCTGTATCTATTTCTATCGCTACAACCGCATCAGCTCCCATACGTCTAGCTCGCTTTTCTAGTTCGGCGATCGCATCCTCCTGGCCTTTCTTAAATACTTCCTCATAACTGCCAGTACGGCCTCCGATAATATCTCTAATACCAGCAAAAAAATCTCTCAAAGCATTACTGCCATAAACGACTTCAGCAGTTACAATTCCTAAATATTCTGTAACTTCTGTACCTTGAATAATATCAGTTGTAGTTAAAATCATTTTTATTTGACTCACATTAGCATTGTTGTTCTCTTTGACATCCTCCCCGGCCTAAAGGCGCGGGGATTCCTACCGAGCCTTAGCCCCTCGCAGGGTTGACACATCACAGGCTGCTGCTACTTTGGCAGTAGTCTGATGCTTGCCTCCATGTCCGTTTTTTGTCTCCGAGTGCCCCCCGGCGACTAATATATTTATGGCTGCGTTATGGTCTCTATCGTGTGTGGTTTCACAGTTTAAACACTGCCACTCACGGATTGACAAATCTAATTTGCCACCACGGAAACCACAACATGAACATACTTGAGATGTTGGTTGCCATCTATCAATAACTCTGAAATCACGACCGTATTTTTCAGCTTTTCCTTCTAAAAGTATTCGGAATTTTCTCCAACCTAAATCAGAAATAGCCCTAGATAATTTACGGTTTTTAACCATTCCAGATACATTCAAATCTTCTAAAACTATGACTTGGTTTTCGTTAATAATTTTAGTAGATAATTTATGCAGAAAATCTGTTCTTGTATCTTTGAGTTTGGCATGAAATTTAGCTATTCTCAGTCTAGCTTTTTCATAACGATTTGTATTTCTAGTTTTCTTAGATAATGACTTACTTAGTTTTCGATACTTCTTTATTCGTTTCTTTAGTGGTTTTGGCGCATCAATTTTTTGACCATTACTCAAAGTCGCAAAAGTTTTAATTCCTAAATCTATACCTACTGAATTATCTTTTTTAGGCAATACTTCTGGTAAAATTTCTACTACAAAACTCAGAAAATATCTGTTGGCTGAATCTTTGATTACTGTTACTGATGATGGAACATTTGCTAGTTTTCTTGACCAAACAATTTTCAGTTTTCCTATTTTGGCTAAATACAGCTTATGTTGACCAACTTTAAATCCACCTTTTGTAAACCTAGCTGTTTGCTTTGACTTTCTACTCTTAAATTTAGGAGGTCTTATAGGTTTACCTTTTCTGTGGCCTTTCGTTGATTTAAAAAAGTTTTGATAAGCCTGGTTTAAATCATTTAAAGATTGCTGTAATGGTATAGCAGAAACCTCTGATAACCATTCTCTATCTTCAGTTTTTTTAGCTTGAGTAATGAACTGTTTTTGTAGCTCAGAATTAGTCGGTTTTTTCTCTCTTTGAGCGTACTTTTCTTGACAGCAAGCTAGGCTATCATTCCAGACTAGGCGAACACAACCAAATAATTGTGCTAATTTGGTCTGCTGATACTTAGTTGGGTATATTCTATACTTGTATCTAGCTTTCATCTTGAATTTACTTTTGGTCTGTATGTTATAACTATAGCATAGTTGGATTTGGTATGCAATATGTTAAGGAAAGAAAGACATAGCGTCTCAGACTTAAAAGCACATTTGGTATGTGTGACTAAATATAGGAAAAGGGTATTTACAGCAGAAGGATTAGAATTAATCAAAAATTCTTTTGAGACTGTAGCTGAGAAGATGAATTTCAAGATACTAGAGTTTAATGGGGAAGCCGATCATGTCCATACAGCTATTGAATACCCACCCAAATTGTCCATATCTCAAATAGTCAATCATCTTAAAGGTGTTTCCAGTAGATTATATGGGGCAGCAGGATATAAAAAACCCCACAAAACTTCCCTTTGGAGTCCTTCATATTTTGTGGCTTCAGTTGGAGGCGCACCACTTGAAATTCTTAAAAAATACATTCAAAATCAAAAGTCCCCCTAAAAGGGGGAGGCTTTAAACCCATTTTTCTGGTAAAAATACTACAGACACTGAACTAATTATTCCTGAACCATGAGTCGAGTGATATGATTAATAATTTCTATAAACACCTAATTAATAATTGAGACTGGCCGTGTCCCAAAAAACAATATCAATACTTAGTAGTCTAATAGTGGCCACCCTAACAGCCACTCTTCCTTCTATTGCTGATGCAGTTCCTTGTCAGCAAATAGACAGTAAGACAAATAATTTATCCTCTGATATTTTTCCTAGCTGCGGGAACAAAATATTGGCTCAAACTAATCAAGCTGCAAGTTCAAATTTAGATGAACTACTGCGACAAGGACGGGAATTAGTAGATGCTGGAAATTATCAACTAGCGATCGCAATGTACCAACAAGCAGTACGTTTAGACCCTAAAAATGCACAAATATATTCTGGTATTGCTTATCTAGAAGCACTCCGGGACAACTTTCAAGCAGCAGCTCAGTTTTATCAACAGGCGATCGCTATAGAACCTCATAATGCGAATTTTCAATATGGTTTGGGGTATAGTATGGCGAATTTACAAAATTATCAGGCAGCAGTTGAAGCTTATCGTCGTGCTTCTTTACTAGATCGGAATAATATAAATGCTCATTTAGGTTTAGGTGCCACATTGTTTCGTCTAGAGAAATATAATGAGGCGATCGTTGCTTATCAAGTAGCAATTAAGTCTAACTCTCAGAATGCTGAAGCTTATGCTTCTATGGGGTTAGCTTTGATCAAAGAAGATCGTTTTGCTGAAGCATTGGCAGCACTTGAACAAGCTGTTCAATTATCACCGAGAGATGCAGGGGTGCAAATTAAGTTGGGAACTGCTTTATTAGCTACTGGAGATACTAATGGTGGTTTAGCTGCTTTAGAAAAGGCAGGTCGTTTAGAACCTCGAAAGGCAGATATTCAGTTAAAAATTGCAGCAATTTTTAAAGCTCAGAATAATCTTGAAAAAGCTTTGAATGCTTATCAAAGAGCTATTTTCGCTAATTCTGATTTAGTGGAAGCTAGGTTTGCTGCTGGAAATCTACTGTTGGAAAAGCAGGATTATTTACAGGCAATAGTTATGTATCGGGAAGTAATTAGGAGAACTCCTGATAATGCGGATGCTCATTATAAAATGGGTTTAGCTCTGAAGGGAAGAGATCGTAATAGAGAAGCTATCAGATCTTTGAAAACAGCTTTAAAATTGTTTGATGAACAGGATAATTTTGAAGGTCAGGAAAAGGTTGAAAGTGTGATAGCGGAATTAGAAGATTAATTAATATACCGCTAGGTGCTAGGGAGTAGGGATTAGGGAGTAGCAGACTTTTCCAGGGTTCTAGGATTTAGAAATGTCCTAACCAATTAACGTAGTGCTATATTTAGCAAAGAAGAGGGAAGATGGCAGAGCGGTTAGAGTAATACAGCCGTTTTCATTTGACAGTGTAGGGACGTTGCATGCAACGTCCCTACAACGTTTGGCTTATAGAACCCCTAAGCGGATCTATAAAATTAGCTGGAGAGATCGGGGGACGGGGATATGGGGATATGGGGATATGGGGAGATTGGGGCTATTTTTATACTTTTTTCCCTATTCTATTTCACCGAAAT
>JBFRWR010000722.1:0-16838 GCA_051439685.1 Trichodesmium sp. | reverse complement strand
TGCTCCATCTAGTCCATGTTGTTTTTCTAGCCATGGTAAACTACTAATAAAATCACATAGGAAAGTATCAAAATGCCAACTCTTAAAAAGACAGAAGAAAATACTCATCCTTTACCCCCTGGTAGTTTTGGACTGCCATTAATTGGTGAAACTCTTGATTATCTTAGAGATCGTAATTTCGCCGATAAACGAGAAAAAAAATACGGTAGTATCTTCAAAACTAATATATTAGGTCGCCCTACAGTGGTAATGGTAGGCCCTGAAGCAAACCGTTTTATCCTCCAGAGTCATTTTGACCATTTTTCTTGGCGTGATGGTTGGCCGAAAAATTTTCACGAACTTTTAGGCAACTCTCTTTTCTTGCAGGAAGGGGAAGAACATCGAAGAAACCGTCGATTATTAATGCCTGCTTTTCATGGGCAAGCTTTAAGGAATTATTTTGCCACGATGGTTGATATTATCAATCGTTATTTGGTGAAATGGTCTGAGATGAAACATCTGACTTTACGACCAGAAATGAAACAGATGACCTTTGAAGTTGCTAGTATATTGCTTTTAGGTAGTACACCAGGAACAAAAACTGCACTTTTGTCTCAAAAATTTAGCGAACTAAGCGCAGGTTTCTTTGCTTTACCCATTAGGCTACCTTTTACTACTTATACCTCAGCGTTAAAGGCGAGAGATTTTTTACTGAATCACATAGAAGCAGAAATCAGAGAAAGAGAAAAAAATCCGACTCAAGATGCACTAAGTTTATTAATCGAAACTAGAGATGAAGAAGGGAACAGTCTTAGTCTGGAAGAAATTAAAGTACAAGCATTACTAATGCTATTTGCCGGACATGACACCACAACATCAATGCTTACCTCATTCTGTATGGCATTAGCGCAACATCCTGATATTTTGGCACAAGCAAAAGCGGAGCAAGAAAAATTAAAACAGCAGGGAGAGTTGAGTAATGAGCAACTCAAACAAATGCCTTATTTAGAGCAAGTGCTCAAAGAAGTACAAAGACTATATCCTCCTGTTGGTGGAGGTTTTCGAGGTGTGGTTAAACCTTTTACCTACAACGGTTACTATGTGCCTCAAGGTTGGCAAGTGTTATATCGCATTGACAAAACTCACCAAGACCAAAGGGTTTATACTAATCCTTCCGAATTTGATCCAGAGCGTTTTGATCCAGAAAGAGCTGAAGATAAAAAGATGGATTATAGTTTAGTTGGTTTTGGTGGAGGTTCCAGATTTTGTTTGGGTTATGCTTTTGCCCAAATGGAAATGAAGATTTTTGCTTCTCTACTATTGCGTAATTATCAGTGGAAATTAGAGCCAAATCAAGATTTATCCCTTGATTCTCTTCCCAATTTACATCCTCGTTCTGGTTTAAAAATAGTTATGCTTAAAGCATAGAAAATTTAAGGTTAGGATTGACGAGAGTAAATTAATATTAATTTTTTTTCCAGCTATTTGTAGGAAATATTTAGCAAACTGCTATACTAAATCCCAAATTATTTGTGAGAAAAAACTGTAGGGGTTTGGGGACAAAACCCCTACGATCAGTCTATACCAATCTTCGATATTTCTGAAAACCTCTGTATTAGACTTCTCCAATAATAAAAAATCAAATCAATTATCGTCAAGAAATCATCAATTATTTCTCCCCGCTCCCCGCTCCCTGCTCCCTGCTTCCTCTTCTCTGGAGAGGTCTATTATGGAACCTGCCAAATTCTTTGATGATATTTTTCTGGTTGAGCGTAGGGGTCAACTGTAGAATGACTATGATCGTGACTATGATGATGGTCATGGTTATGATGGTGATGATGACCATGAGAATGTCCTTCTCCACTAACTGCTGCTAACCGAAACTTACACATTTCACAGTTCATTTGTACTTCCCCTAACTGTGTCTCTATTTCCCTTTCTCGCAATAATTCTAATAATGTTGGATGAGCCCCCATTTCTGGCAGACAAGTCATAGAAATATCTGGATATTGTTCTTGTTGTTGGGCGGTAATATCGAATATTTTCTTGACTAAAACTCCAGTAAATAAAAAGTATGGCAAAACAATAATTCGCTTTGGTTTATATAATCTTGCTCGGCGAAAACCTTCTTCTAAACGGGGATGAGTAATGCCAATAAAGCAGGTTTCAACTGTTAGATAACCACTGCCTTCCCATAACATTCTAGCTAGTTTATAAACATCTCCATTAGCATCTGGATCGCTGGAGCCTCTGCCTACAAATAATAAGACAGTTTCGGAACGATTAAAGTTAGTTTGGTCTAATTCTGTAAGACGGGAACGCCACAATTCTATAATCTTGGGAGTAATTCCAAAATGTCGTCCATAATGGAATTTTACTTGAGGATGTCGTTGTCTTGCTCTGTCTAATTCATTAGTAATATCAAATTTATTGTGACGAGCAGCAAATAATAAAATTGGTAGAGCAGATAATTCTGTATAACCTTTTTCTACACATTTATCTACCTCTTCTTGAATAGTCGGTCCTGTTAATTCTAAAAAGCAGGGTATTACAGGTCGAGATTTATCTAAATTTTGATAAGCTTCTACAAAGTCTAAAAAAGTTTGTTTTCCTTCAGCATCTCGCGTCCCATGACCTATTAATAATAAAGGTCTTTGTAGAGGTAATGGCGGTAAGTTATTATCTATAGATATATTACTTTTTTCATCTATATAATTTGCAATTTCTGGGATTTTGATTTCCTGGTTTTGAGTTGAAAATTCCATTATTTCTCCATCTCCCGTGTCAGGCAGGAATTAGGGTTTACATTATGATAAGTAGGTTTTCTGACTATTAGCAAAAATTATTGTTTTTTACTATTTTTACCGATTTACAGTTGCCGCACAGTCCCGGATTTTCACCTATGTTTCCCTACTTTATAAATCAAATATCTATAAAAATTGACAGAAATTATTTTGACCTAGATTTGGTACGAAATTTCTGATATTAGATTTTATTTGAATTATGATACCAAATTTTATCTATAGTAATTATTAAAAGTTTCTAATGATTCATAGAAAAATTTTCAGATACTAAATCTTGATTTTTGTGATGGGTAGCGATCGCTATTCACCACTTGAGACAGACCAGCGCATGGCCAAACCCCCAAACTTTGCTCTGAATATTTATTGACAATTAATCAATAAAATGGTATTTAAACTATTTAATAATCCTGAGAGACTTCCAGATATCTCATTAAAAAAGTTTAAGCTGTGAAACATCAGCCCAAAATAAGCTCTTTATTATCAATACTTGTTCAGAATATCTAAAAAACGCAGAGAAAGCAAAAATTCTGAAGAGCTTACAGTCAGAAAGTTCTGTATCGTAGAGCAAATAAAAACTTACAGCTATTGCTTATCATCTAGACCAATTTAAAGGAACAATTATTAACAATTTTTAGACATAATTTTATACTATATCAAAACCAGTCTTAAGCTGAAAAAATCTCTGAGGAGAAAAGAATCTTTCACCTCTAACGGCAATTCTGAACCAGAGTTAGCCTAGAATATTCAAAATTAATTAGGCAAGATTGGTAATAAAAGGATAGAATCAAAACCCGTAGTATCTGATCAGATAATAGAAAAATAACCATGAGTGACACAAACAACGAGTTACTTGAAAATATGCCTCGTGAGCAAAGAGTTGGGCAACTGCGCAACTTAATAGAAACTTTGCACATAGCTGATGAAGTGGCCAGTAAAGGTTATCTAATTACTAGCTCTGAGTTGGCCGACCTAATGGACATTAATGCCAGTGCTGTTACCAGTCGTGGAGATCATTGGGTGTGGCGCAACTGGGTTGTATCTAGGGTTCGTCGTGAAGGAAACCAAATTCTCTGGCAATTAGAACGAGTAGACTAGCTCCTAGAGCGTCTAGTTACATTAGAGATTTTGAGATTAGCGATCGCTTACCTACTCAGTAATAGCGCGAGTGCCAAAATTCTTTGATAAATTAGGGGTTTGTTCACCAAACGCCTAATTTATTGAAAATAATTAGATTGTTACTTAAGCAAAGAAAAGAACTTGAGAGCTTGATAATTTAGTATAATCTTGATTTTTAATCCAAATTTCAGCTAAGTTTCATAAATTATTCACATCAATAGTTTTCAATATATGCAATCAAGCTACTATCCATAAAAAATTATTTATGAAATATCAACTTAATAAACTATTATTTCTTTTATCACTGCTGCTATTTCTAACTAGCTGTAGTGGATTGAATAATTCTAGAAATTTAGGGGAACAACCTCAACAGAGAGAACAAATTACTAACACCTCAGCCGAACCATTTAATTATCAGAACTACAACTCAGTTTTAAAAGAATATGTCAATCCTCAAGGATTAGTTGACTACGCAAAATTAAAAGAAAATCGACAAAAACTTGATGAATTTAATTCAGCTATTGGAGCTATAACTCTAAACAATTATAATTCTTGGACAGATGCAGAAAAAATTGCTTTTTTAGTTAATGCTTATAACTCTTTAACTTTAGAATCTATTATTGATCATTACCCCACTAAAAGTATTAGAAGAATCCCTGGTGTTTGGAAGATTCGTAAATTTGATGTTGTTGGCGAAAAAATGACATTAGATCATATTGAACATCAAATATTACGGAAAGAATTTAACCAACCAGGAATCCATGCTGCTTTAGTTTGTGCTGCCATAAGTTGCCCTCCTCTCAGACAAGAACCTTACACGGGTAATAAATTAGAAAAACAATTGGATGACCAAGCTCAAAAGTTTTTAGGAAAAAGTAATAATTTCCGCATAGACAGGGAAAATAATAATATTTATTTGTCTTCAATTTTTAAATGGTTTGGTCAAGATTTTGAGAAAACATACGGGAAAATTCGAGAGATTGATGGTTTAAATCAAAAAGAAACAGCAATTGTAAATTATGTCAGTCAATATGTCAAAAATGACGACAAAAAATATTTAGAAAAGGGTGGTTATCAAGTCAAATATGCTTACTATGATTGGTCTCTTAATGTGCAATAAAATCTCCTGATAAGAGGCTATTTTTTAAATAAATATTCAGAGAATTCAAAGTTACTTAAGTCTAAAACCAGTAATAATTCCAAGACTTACGCATTTTTGACTTCTAAAAACTACATATATACAACGTTATAGTTTTTAGATACTATATATAGTGTTACTGCGTAAGTCCTAACTTCAAAAAATTAAAAGCTGGTAGTGGAATTTTTCATCTTAAATGTTGCAATAGGAAATTGGTCAGAGATTGCTTCACTATCGTTTGCTATCGCAAAGCTGCGCTAAACGCAATGACTATTCTAATGCACTGTTTTAGCTGAAACAGTCCAGTAGAAAGATATAGTATTTTTAAATGAGATGTAAATCTAGATTGAGGTTTTTTCTAAGAAAAAAAGTGTTATCTTGAGTGCCTTATATCCTCATGTTTACTACTATTTAATGCTGTTTTTCTTTTTTTACTATTCCCTATTTCCTATTCCCTTTTTAATAGGATTCGGTTTCCAAATCCCAAATAAAAATGCTATAGCAATCCTAAATAGGTCGCGACAAATCAAAAGGTAGATAAAAAAGTTGAAACTCTTACCTGTTGCCTGTTGCCTGTTGCCTGTTGCCTAAAAAGCAGCAAGATTTTTGCCAAGAATAAAATAGGATTGCTATATAGGTGCTAGATACATAGATTTTTAAGTGACAAATAGTTATCGTTTTCCCTATTCTTTATTCCCTATCTCGTTTTTAGGCGTTGCATATTTGCGGGATGAATTATAGTTTTAGAGAAACAGGAAGTAAAAGATGGTATTTACCTTTTCCGCAAAGATTCATCCCTTGATTCAGCAACCCCCCTTTTTATATTCCCTGATCAATTTAATCTCTAATATTCTGCATAACATTCCGACCAAAATATTTAAACAAATGCTGTTAGAAAAAATCTTTGTAATTATTCCTGTTCTGAACGAAGAATCTACTATTACAAAAGTAATTCAGTCATTACAATTCTACGGACTAAGAAATATTATAGTAGTTGATAATGGTAGTACCGATAAAAGTAGAGAAAAAGCTATAAAAGCAGGTGCAAAAGTTATCAAAGAACCAATATCAGGTTATGGTAGAGCTTGTTGGCGTGGCATTCAAAATATACCTTTAAAATGTGATTGGATTTTATTTTGTGATGGAGATGGTAGTGATGATTTAAAACAACTGCCAAAATTTTTAACAGCTACTAATAAATATGATTTAATCTTAGGCGATCGCCGGGCGACTAAAGCAGGTAGATATGCGATGACTCCCGTACAAAATTTCGGTAATAAATTAGCTACTTTTTTAATAGGTTTAGGATGGGGATATTGGTATCAAGACTTAGGTCCTTTGCGTTTAATTCGTAAGTCGAGTTTACAGAGAATTAAAATGCAAGATAGAGGTTTTGGTTGGACTGTAGAAATGCAAGCTAGAGCTGTAGAATGTGGTTTAAAAATAACTGAAATTCCTGTTGGTTATCGTCGTCGTCAGGGCGGGCGTTCCAAAATATCAGGTACTATCAAAGGTAGTTTTCAAGCTGGAAGTATTATTCTCTTAACTCTAGGGAAATTATACTTAAAACGTCTGTGGCAAATCTTCAAAATGCACCAAAATTTCAACCAATGGAAAAAGCAAAAACAGATATAATTTCTGGGGAAAATCTACAATTATTACTCAGTTCAATCTTCCTTTTAGTCGGAGCAATTTTCATCGTTCCCTACGGTAATTTTCAGGAAGCTGGTACAGTACCAAAATTTTTGATTGGTATTAGCATAATGATTATAGGATTTATAATTTCCTGGGGAATAAAATCTATTTCTCCTACTTGGTTTTGGAGTATTACTATTCTTGCCAGAGTAATATTAATGGCGATGGAACCTGGGGATGATATTTGGCGTTATTTGTGGGAAGGTTACATTCAAAATTTAGGTTTTAGTCCTTATAATTTAGCACCAAATTCTCTAGAATTAATTCCCTATAGAACAGAATGGTGGTCATTAATTAATCATCTTGATACTTCTGCTATTTATCCACCTTTGACTCAATTAGGATTTCGAGCTTTAGCAATAATTCAGCCATCGGTATTAATATTTAAGTCGGCTTTTGTGTTAGCTGACTTAGGAATTTGTTGGCTATTAACTAGAAAATTTAGTTTACCAGAAACTTTAATTTATGCTTGGAATCCTTTAATTATTTATTCATTTGCCGGAGGCGGTCATTATGACAGTTGGTTTATCTTGCCATTAGTCGTAGCATGGTTAATTTTTGATGATGATTATTGGTATTTTAGTGCATTTTTGATTGGTATTAGTATAGCGATTAAATGGATTTCTTTACCAATTTTGTCTTTTGTAATTTGGCAGAAAATTTTAGATTTCCAGGGGAAGGCAGAAGGAGATAGAAAAGTCAAAAAATTAGATTTTAAAATTGATAAATATCCTCAACATAATTATCATCAAAATCCTAAAAATTATAATAGTTTGCCACTTAATCAATTACAAATAAATATAATTGTTCAACGCCAGCTACAGCAAATAAAATCATACCAGAAAAGATTAATTCAAAATTCAGGGAAACTTCAACAAATAGGTTTATTATTATTACTTGGTTTATTACCAATGTGCCTGACAGCTCTCAATTTTTGTGACCCTGAAAAATGTTCACTCATCCCTACTAATTCCAATTTCGTTACTCAAGGTCGTAGTGCTGAATTTATCCCCTATTTAGTAAGTTTAATTTGGCAAGAATCTACGAAATATAACTGGATTTATGCCATACCATTAGGCTTAGGAGTTGGAATTTTACTCTGGAATTATCCTAAATTTGTCAACTTTACTGAATGGTATTTTTTTCTATTGTTAACCATTTCTCCTATAGTTCATGCTTGGTATTTTACTTGGTTAATTCCCTTGACTGTAGCAACTAGAAATTTAGGTACAAAGTGGGTAAGTTTATCTGCATTTATTTATTTTATGCTGAAACATCGGCAAGCTTTAGGAGATAATAATTGGTTTCTCACTGCAATGGAAAGATATTGGTTATGGTTGCCTTTAATTATCGGATTTTTGTGGAGTCAATGGAAATACAAAAAAATTCAGAATCCTCAAATCTGAATTCTGAATTATTTCAAAATTTAGTATTAGCAAAATCTAGCTTATAGCTAATAAAGAAAGTCTTAGTTAATTAAGCTATGAAACTTCATTCAATTTAGCCAAGCCAAATATAAAATGCTTTTAAGTTAATAGCTAAATTATCGTTAGTAGAGCAAAATTATAGCCTAAATTACCAACGCCATCAAACATTAGTTAGGACATAAATTTATGATTAATCCTAGACTAAGAAATATTTTGCCAACTATTCCCTATTTCCTATTCCCTATTCCCTACTTCCCTGCTTTATTAAATATTACATACCTTCAGATTCTTCTGATTTATTAGCAAAGCTGCCAATAAAGCCAGAAACCAAAGATAAAACAATTGCTCCAAAAACTGCGGGCCAGAAACCATCTACTTCTAAACCAGGAGTAAAATATCCAGTTAACGAAAGAGAAATTCCATTTACTACTAACAAAAATAATCCCAAAGTGAGAATTGTCAAAGGTAAAGTTAAAACTGTCAAAATTGGTTTAACAACCGCATTTATTAACCCCAAAACAATTGCTGCAACTGCCGCTGCGGGAATACTCTCAATTCTCACTCCAGGTACAACAAACCCTGTAATCAAAAGTGATATAGTTGCCATTAACCAAGTTAAGAAAAAATTTCCCATAGATATTGTTTTAACCTCGTAACTATTTGTAGATTGACTATTAATTGATATTTTAATTTGATAGTAGGCAAAAATGTCAAATGGATTATAGCAATTTACGTTGTTATGAGGTTAACAAGCAAGATGCGTATGCTACAAGAGTTTTATCATTTAAACTTGTACATCATTAGTCTCAAATATGCTCTATAGCAATCCTCCGCATATTCGTGGCAAAAATATTACTGCTTTTTAGGGAATAGGGAACACTTAACTGGAAGTGAGAGTTTCAAGTTTTTTATTTACTTTTTAATTGGTTACAACCTATGCGCGGATTGCTCTATATACAATTAGCCAGGACTTACCCATTGTGATGAAAGATGAAAAAAAACACTATATATACCATAGTGCTATAGTTTTTATTGACTATGTATAGTGGTTTTCCCTAAGTTCAGTTAGCTTTGTTTTCTACTCTAATATTTCTTCGTTAAAGTTCTATATATTTTTATGCCACAGTAAAATTTTTAGATATAATTCTTTGCTAGATTTAGATCAAGCATTCCTATAAAACATTAATAAAAAGCTGTGAGAGGATGTTCAAAACTTCACTTAATTAAGTCTCAAGTTAGCACCCTCTTTTTAGATAAAATTCTATTTGAGATGAGATTATTAATTAACCCATCACCTTAATTTTTTTTCCTCTTTGACTTAGATATTTATCTAGATACTCTTCAGATGTTACCCAAGACTTTAAGTTAACATCCCAAAAAAACTTAATTCTATTTCTAATTCTCAGGGTATGAACTCTTTGAAAAGAAACTCCTAGAAGCCTAGCTACATTAGTTTGAGTTAATTGTTTTTGCTGACTTAATTTCTTCTTCATGGTTTGATTCCCTATTTTATATATCAATACTTTTGAGCAAATTTAAGGTTGAAACCTATAATTTAGTCACTTATTCCAACATCTTTATAGATGTTCTAATATCATCATAAATAGTAAAGACAAATGCTGCAACAGAAGTATTACTGAACTTTAATAATTCTAATGTGTAATCAAAAATTATATTTATACTAGAGAAATTACTTATAAGTGTTAATTTAATAGTTAGTTTTTTTCTCTATAACTTGAAGTAGATGTTAAAAGAGAAAGAAGAAACACTAGACAGCCATTCTAAATTCTGGAAAACTCTAGTAAACTAGATTTCTTAAAGTAGCTTAACAAAAGTCAATATTAGCTTTTGATTAACTCCATAACTTTCGGCCTATTTTTTGTTACTGATTATTTATTATCAAGTCAATTTTTGTAACAACTTTCTAGTTCTTCACGAGTTCTTCATATTTATCAATTAGCTTTAATTAGCAAGGTCAGCAAATTTTGCTAAAGCTGACATTATGATTTTCATTTTGAGGTAGGAAATGCAATTGGTTTATATTATTCTCTTAACTACTTCTCTCAGCACTATCTTGATATATAACTATACATCTGAAGATATATCATTTGTTTTAGCTGTCTTAACTGGATTAATCTGTTTATTATGGGGTTTTGCTTGTTCTCCATGGCTTGTTCAACTTCTAATAGTATTAGGTTTATTCTATTTTTACAGATTTTACTTACTAGATAGTGGAGGTATTAGTTAATTAAAGTAAGACTTTTTCAACTTTTTTTAAAAAATTGCTGGTTCATATTGATCAAATACAACTTTTCAATAATCAAATCTAAATTTTTACCGAATCTAAAATTATTTTCCATTTATTAAGGAATTAATTGTTGTTTTTTTTTTACATATTTTTCAAATAAATTTGAGGTGTATCATGCATACTTGTCCCTGCTGCTCTACAAAATTACTTCGCCACGTTCGTAGTAATCATATTTACTGGTATTGTCCCCACTGTCGGGAAGAAATGCCCGATTTAAACTCAATGGTATTGAGTCGTGCTACACAAGCTGAATCTGCCAGGGTTTGGTTAGGTATAAGTCAGCAAAAGTCTATAGTGTTTGTTGGTGTTTCAGCCTAAGATACTCCCGACTTTGTTCTGAGAAGACTACTTGGAATTTCCAAATCTATCAATTTAAGTTGATGCTTCCTCTTGCCTGCTGTAGAGGAACTTCGCTTTTCCTTTCCTTTCTTTTAGTATCCTGATTTTACTGTAAAAATCTTTATTGAATTTGGTATAAGTTATACCAATTGACTGAGAAAATGCCACAAATAGTTTCCAACTTTTAAATGTCAAATAATTGCCCGAAACTATTGTATTGTCAAAATTTTTAGTCGCTCAAATTTAACTTTTGACTTCTGTACGGGTAATTTCCTAGGGAATGCTCCGCATTTCGGAACGAAATTACCCGTACTGACTTCTAAGTTTGGTGAAACGGTATTAGTAGTAGCGTGACACGCCTAAAATGTGGCAATAGTAGGGGTGGGTTCCGTGTATTTGTTAATGGTGTTATAAATTACCAGAACTTATGCATAATGCGACTTACACATTTTCTGGGCATAAAAATCCTTAAAAGTCACTCTAGACAAGGGAATTACCTCAGAGCAATAAAAATGGCTATAACCCTTGGTAATCAAGGCATTATACCTTTTCAACCTAAAAGCCTCTAACTGTTTATATTTGAGCATCTTTTTTACTGCTTTTTTGTGTAAGTCCCAATAACCACTATATCTAGTAGGGGTAATTGGGCTAATCGCCCCTACAGGTGGTGTATATTTTCATGTTTTCCGTAAGTCCTGATGACCGTATCAACCCACCCCCACCCCAATAATTTAATAGAAAAAATTAGCTGTGTCAGTCCAATAGTAGACTCAACAAATCTAAACAATGGTACAAATTTTTAGGGGCTGGGTTCCACATTAAATTAACAAGTTTAACCATTAGAGCAAATAAACCCGCCCCAAAATCTAATAAACTATTACGCACAGACCCTATCTGTAGGGGCAATTTATGGATGCTTTCTGTAAGTCCTGTATAGAAGCCATTTGGGATCTATTAGACATCTAGAGAAAAGAGGGAGTAGGGAGTAGGGAGTAGGGAGTAGGCAACCCACCCCTAACCTATCTTCAAACGGGAATAATTGATAATTTCTGTAGAATAATTGATTTACTGTGTTATTATCGGAGATGTTTTTATTATGTACTTAGATCAAATCCATTCGGGTTCGGTATAAGAAAACTTTCATCTTCATCATTCGCGTGTAAATCTTGATAAATTCTCTTTCCTCCTGAGGACTGAGGACTGTACAAAGATACCTTCAGGGGTTCTATAGGACCCCTGAAGGTATCAGGGAGACACAGGGACACGAGGACAAGGTGAAACTCTCTCTGGTGCGTCTGGTGTGTCTCCGACTCTGGTGTGTCCTCAAGAACCCGCTTCTCTCCCTCATCTGCGTCTAGTGTGCCTTACCCTCTCCCTCTCTCCGTATCTCCGTATCTCCGTGTCTCCGCGTCTCCGCGTCTATTTTTAACATAATCCCAAATGGGTTCTATAAATATTGCTCTGCTGATTACATCTAAAAGTCTTTATCTGTAAAGGTTATAGTCTTTTTTCATCCAGAAAAAGTGCAACAATTATTGCTCAAACTATCAAAAAGTCAGGATTTTAGGCAAACCAAGGGTAGAAAAATCTCCGAACAATTATTCCTCTGATGTTCTCTGTCTCCCCACCCTCCCCACACTCCCCACACTTCCCACCCTCCCCACACTATGCTTTTTTCAGCAGCCCCTAATTAGGAGAATTACTGAAAATAAAAAGCTCAATAGCTTTAGCTATCCTAACTTTTAGCTTTATTCAGTAAACCCTAATTATATGTAGGCGCTGAGATAATTTTAGGAGTGTTGTTTAAATCTCACATTCCGTACTTCAAATTGTAACGTTAAAAGTAGTATAAAAATAGGTGTTTGGCTAAGTATTTATACTGTATAAATCATCTGATTGACCGTTATCATGCGTCAAATTTTGGAGGAAAATATTAAACAGAAATACTTAATTAATTTACTCCTATTGACCATCAAGATTTTCTCCTGTCTCCTGTCTCCTGTCTCCTTTTTTATACTACGTTTTGAAGTGCGGAATGTTGTTTAAATTTATGAAATTGGTATAAATTAAAAAAATTGCCCTAACAGAATATATCTGCTAGAGCTAAAATTAAATAATTTAAGCTTTCAGAAACAACAGGAAGAAAAAAATTAAACCGTGACTTCCCTGATTAGGTTTATTTTTTGTAGGAGCTTGGATGTAATGATATTTCTTCCCTCTACTAGATTTTTTGGCAATTCAAAATACTACCTTTTACCGAAAAATTAAGGTATAAAGTCTCTCTTTATAATTAATAATTGACAATTGATAATTATCAATAGTTTTCATGCTCCACTATCCATGATCAATGGTTAAAGACGTACTTATCCATTATTCATTATCAATTATTAATTATTGAACATTACCTAAGCATTTTAACTATTAAGACACTGACTATCATAGGCATCCATACTATACGATGGAACTCTCTTATTGTAGTCCAATCTATTGCCAGTCAAAGATTCAGATAAATTTTCAAAAGACTTAGAACTCCAGTTGCGTTCGTGGATAGGCTTTGTTTGCTCACCTAAGAAGTAAGCTTGACTTCCAATCACTGCAGCAGCTACCCAACCGATTACGAATAGTGAGATTAAAATAACCATAATTTGTTTCTCCGTTACATTTGTTTATCTTTATGTAAACAAATGTAACAATTTATTGCTTGAAGTGTCAAGTTAAGCTAATAAAGGTAAACCGAATAAAAAGTTATAGAAATCCACACCTGTTGGGGATTGACATAAATTGCAAATTATGATATTTTTAAGTGCTTGAGAATAAAGTGAGTAGTGGACTGACACATATTCAATGGTGCGTTATTATAAATTGCTGAATCTCTTTTACAGTCTAAATTTTAAATGAATGTGTATTAGATTATTGGGGTGAGGGCGGGTTCATCTGAATAATTTATAACAGCATGAACTTAATCCAGAACTCCCCCCTACTTTTTATTTCGCACTTTTGACTTATAAAATTACTTCTGACTTTTGACTTCTGACTTCTGAATTCTAAAGTCCTGCCACGCCCGAACTAAATTTCCTTGCATTAGAGCAGCAATACCATTTAATGACCTAATCTCTGGTTGATAAGGGTCAAGTTCCAAAGCAGACTTTAAAACTATTTCCGCCGCCCCAGGATTAAGCTCGTATAAATAGACAAAAGCCAAATAAGCATAAGCAAAGGGGTTCTGGGAATCTAACTCAGTTATCCTAGTCAAAGTAGCGATCGCCCCTTCAGCATCTTTTTGTAAAACATTGGCCAAAGCCAAACTGTAAAGCCAATCTAAATTATTGGGTTCCTGTTGTAAACGATAGGCCAAAGATTTTTCTGCCTGCTCAGTATAATCTTGAACTGGATCGTATTGGTTAACTCGCGCCACCTCTGCAAATATAGTTTCCAACCCCTTTATTCCCAGAGGCAACTTTTGACCCCACATCCGCAACTGGGTGACTAAATCTAATTCTGGCGCTGGTAATACTTGCGCTTGGGGGTCAACTTCTACACGCACAGGTTGTTCTATAGCAATAGGATAACTTTCCCCAGTTTCTCGGTTAAGATAAGTTGCCTCTAATAGATAAGTTCCCGGTACAAGATTAGATGGAGGTAACATTCCTATTCGTTCAATAACTTCAAACCCAACCTCAGACTTATTTGCTGGAAACATACCGGAGTGTAAACTTCCCATCCCCATACCATGATCGTGAATAAATTTGGTTACAGGTTTTTTTGATATATTACTATCAGTTTTATATCCCCACCTTTGTAAGGGGGGAGCGTTCAAAGTCCCCTTTTCTAAGGGGGATTTAGGGGGATTGTCAATGTACTTCGTAACTGTGGAAGTTGCTATATTTTCTCGGCGATAAGTTAATAATACTAAACCTGACTGTAATTCTTGCCAGGAACCAGACCATTTATAGGTAATAGGTATGGTAGTTCCTGGCTTAATTTTTGGAGATAAAATTATATAGTCTAGTTTGACTTTTTCCTGTGGTTTAGTCAGAGGATGAACCTCTACAGGTAAAAATTGATTACGATAGAGATTTAAGTTACTATTATCTGGCAATTTCCAACTTTTTTGTAGTTGAAAATTCGGGTGTTGTTCAATGAGATTAACAATAGCAGCTTGAGCTTTTTTAATTCTTTTAACAGAACCTTGTTCATCAGTTTTTGTCACAAACCAAGAAAGAGAACGAGCATCTTGTTCTACTTGTTTTAAATTAGTTCCGACTTGTCTGCCATAGACTTGTAAATTTTGCAAAGCGCCATAATAATTCAAGTTATGTTGATTAATTTCTGGAGTGGAAGGTAAAACTCCTAAAGTTGATTGTAAATAGGGGTTAGTTTTAACAATTTCAGCAATTACTTGTTTATGAGGCCAGCCTTTGCCTAAATGAGCATAATAAGTCGCACCAGGACTTAACCAAGCAGTAATTTGTCTGAAGAAAATTCCACCGATAGGCCAGAGATTTAATAGCATTAAAAGGATTGCCAAACTAACAGTAAAGTAGAGAATTTTTCCACCTACTTTTCTAGGGAACTGCATTAAACAAAAGGCTAATAAAATTGATAAAACTGGCAATAATGGCAAAGTGTAACGAAAGTCTTTGTTGATATTCAGAGAACAAATGAGATATCCGCCGATTAAAAATATACCTATCCATTGAAAAGATTGTAGCTGATTTGAAAAGTTTTCTTGTTTTTTATTAAGTCGGAGCAAGTAAAAAATTAATCCACCAATGGGAATAATTAATAGAGGCAAAGAAATATGATAAGGGAGTAATTTCCCATAATAAATCCAAGCATCTAAACTTAATAAACTAGGGTCGCCTTCAGCAATAGCAGAATCTACTGTTGCCCGTTTACCAGCAGTTAACATTAACAGCCAATTTGTTCTTGCCCAAGGGTAAAAAATTGCGACGGATAAACACAGAGAATAAATGAGTTGAATTAGTTTGTACCACTGCCGTTTTTTGAGAATATTTATCCCTACCCAAAGCAACGGCACAAACAGAAAAAATATTGTAGTTTGCTTAACTAAAATTGCTAGACCAAAAGTAAAACCAAAAGCACTTGCCCAAAGCCAACTTTTCAGATATTTGGCTTCAGATAAATTATCTGTTTTAGCGACTATTAATGATCTAAATTTATCAAAAAATAACCCGCTTCTAAAAACTTCAAAATTAAATATTTTTTTATTAACTTTTTCTGTTGCCTGTTGCTTGTTGCCTGTTGCATTTTTGCTATGATCATCAAAATTACATCTTTTTTGATTAAGCTTTTTTGTTTCCTTTTCCCCCTTCCCTATTCCCTGTTCCCTATTCCCTTGTGAAAAATACCAAAATGTCAAACAACAGAAACTTAAAGTTACCATTGCGGTGAGAGGATAGTCGAGTAAAAATTGTAAACGATATCTATATAATCCCGGAAATAATATACATAAAACTGCAGCCCAAAAACCAACTTTTTGATTAAATAATTTCCTACCTAAACTGTAAACTGAAGTCAGTAAAATAGCACTAAAAAATAGATGTACTAAAGTTGCTTCATCAGCGCCCCTACCAAAAATATTTTGAAACGGAACAGTAAGAATATAAGTTAACGGCGGAACCTTCGGCGAAAGCTGCCAGAAATGTTTCCACCATTCCCCAGAAAATAATTGTACACTTTGCAAAGCACGCCAGTAGGTTAAAGAACCCGTCAGATAATCTGCCTGATCCCAAGCAGGAACAGAATTATCAAAAGCAAACCAAAGGCGATCGCTAAGCGCCCCCAATAACCATAGAATAGTTAAGGTAAGGATATGATTAATTTTGTTTTTTTTTCTTGGGTAATCATAAATTTACAACTATAAAATCCTGAAAATTTCATTTTATATCATGTTCGGATAATCAGTTATAATAAAATTTAAGGACTGACAGTACCGAAAGTACCAAAGAAATACTCAAATCCAAATTGACTTTCCTCATTTCTTTTGTCCTGACTCCTGTACGGGCGAT
>JBFRWR010000721.1:0-12968 GCA_051439685.1 Trichodesmium sp. | reverse complement strand
GAAGCGTCAATAATTAATTATTCATTCAACAATTAAGGTTTAAAGCCTCCCCTCTTATGTGCCGCGAGCTGTCGCTCTACAAGGGGATAAATCAAAAAAATTTCCTTTGAGCGTCAATCCCCTTCTTTCAAGAAGGGGTAATTATCAATTATCCATTATCAATTATCAATTATTGAACCATAACCGTTATATCTAGTAGTGGCGTTTTTCTACGGAACATATAAAACGTAGTTGTGCCCTAGCTAATAGCTAATCGCCCCTACAGATGGTGTATATTTTCATATTTTGCGTAAGTCGTATGAATATAGAACATACATAAATTAGATATTGCTTCAGTATATTCATCAAAAGTCTAAGCTAATTTCTTAATTGACTTTATCCTGACAAATTTAAGTTGGTTAATATCTTAATATAGCAATCCTATTTGATTCCTGAAAAAAAAATTAATGGCTTTTAGGAAACAGGGAAAGCTTAACACAGAAAAGGCAATAATAAATAAAAAAAACTATTTCTCTCTTAAAAAATATAGGAATTATATTTACCTAAAATCTATCTATCTAAAGTATTTCAATAATTTGAAGTATTACTGATAACTGAAATGACCACCTTGGGATTTTAGTAACTATAGCAATCCTATTTTATTCGTGGTAAAAATCCTACTGCTTTTGAGGGAACAGGGAACAGGTAAGAGTTTCAGGTTTTTTATTGACTTTTTGATTACCCGCAACCTATGCGCGGATTGCTATGTTCGTTCTCTTAATTCTTCTTTGACAAACATTATCTTAATTATGGCCAATCAACAATTCAGTTCCTTGGTATTGGTTCGATTAAGTAGTCTTCACTGTTCCCGAAAATCTTAAGTCAGAATAGCTACTTGGATTAAAAAAAATTACCACATAAATCTTTAAAATGCTCAAAGTTGCCTTAAGTGTTGTAGAGTAAATTATTGGTAATTAGTTGAAAAAAATAACCTACTTCATAAATAGACTAGGATTATTGCACCTTATGGCTAATATTATGGAGTTAGGTAATCAAAAAGCTGTGTATATTTAAGATTGGGAGAAACAAGAATGAAAAAAATCGGTCTATTACTGGCAATATTTGGGTTATGTCTGGGTTTTTTGGGATTGATGCCATACCATCAAGCTTATGCAGGTAACTTGACTCTAACTGGATGGCCTTATACTTCTACATCAATTTTAGCCGTAGAATCTGCAAAGTTAAACAAAGCAGACAAAAAGTTAGCAGAGATAGGTGGTGAAAAACTCGATCTGAATAATAGTCCTTTACGAAGTTTTCGGAAATACCGGGGAATGTTTCCTACTATAGCTTCGATGATAGTAGACAATGCTCCCTACGAGAAGGTAGAGGATGTACTTGAAATTCCTGGTTTAACTGAAGGGCAAAAAAATCTTTTACAGAATAATCTGAACAATTTTACAGTAACTGATCCTTCTGATGTATTTAATGAAGGAAACTTCAGATTAAATACTGGTTCATACGACTAAAGATGACAAATATTAGTCAATTCGCAATGATACTTTAGTAATAACTGATTTAAAGATTGGGGGAATAAAGAATTAGGATGATTTAATTTCCTAATTATTTTGAAGAATGGGGATTTAAACCTATGCCCCCTATCTTGATATTAATAGTGAATTAATGACTAGGTTTGATGTATTGAACCAATTATTTTCAGTAGCTAGGGAAGATTAAAGAGGATAAATTTGATTCTATTTCTATGTTTAGT
Source organism: Trichodesmium sp. (assembly GCA_051439685.1). Classification (GTDB taxonomy): domain Bacteria; phylum Cyanobacteriota; class Cyanobacteriia; order Cyanobacteriales; family Microcoleaceae; genus Trichodesmium. The sequence goes on along the minus strand of JBFRWR010000721.1, from coordinate 11,218 downwards.
TTGGTAAAATAATCTGAGGTTGTAAGATATTTATATACTACTTTAACTGATATTAAATTTTCTTACAAAGTTTGAGAAAATAATAAATAAAATATTTATTCGATAAGTCTTAATTTATATATTAAGGAGACATAACTGTGTTTTAGCTAGCTTAGTATAGCTAAAGTAATACCTCAAATCTAGAAAACAGGTAATATAATTATTTAGCGTGCCCCTCCAGCTTCTTCACCTGCACGTTCAGTGTTTCCTTTGCCCTTGCGTGGAGGTTGATATTTTTGTTTTTCAGCAATAATATAAATATTTGATTGATTTAATGATTGATTTAAACAAGAATTATTAGCATTTGTGCAAAGTGGAGCAGGATAATAACTAACCTTCTGTAATGCCATTACTTGTTTTGGCATCATACTTAAGCTTAAAATAAAAGTTGAAAAAGCTATAGTTTTTAGTATTAGAGTGTTCATAATACTTTAATTCCCCGATAGTAGATTCAGAATATCTAGATTTACTTAATTGTTATAGGTTTGTGAAAAATAAGAAATTGGCTATTGGCTACTGTTATTAACTAAAATGTAGATTAGGAAAGTAGACTCGAAAATTTAAGTTATAGTTTTATTATATCAGTAGATACACTGATATGGATAGTCATAAGATACAAAATTTTATTTGTTGTCTGACATTTTCGGTTAAAGACCATAACTTCAGCCAATAAACTCAAAAACTTGGCCTCAAAAACTTGGCCAAATTTTAAGTCTCAGTTGATAGAGAAACAGTATCTAGTAGCTAAATAAGTATTCTTGCATCACCTGCAAAAACAGAAAATTTTCCAATTTGATTCGGCAAGCGGTCTCCCGTTATAATCTTTGATTTAAAGGGAGAGACTTCACTTTAATAAATTTAGATAGCCCTACGCATTAAGGTGTTGGAAATTTATAAATCCTGGAATCCTTTAACAGTCTAGTGTTCCCTATTCCCTATTTCTGCTTGGCGTAGTGCTATAACTGAACATCAAACTCTTAAAAGTCAATATTTGGAGAGGATACCTGAGAAAAATTCTGATCACTCAGGGATTTATCTATTTTAATAATTGTCTCCTGTCTCCTGTCTCCTGTCTCCTGTCTCCTGTCTCCTGTCTCCTGTCTCCTGCCTCCTGTCTCCTGTCTCCTGTCTCCTGTCTCCTGTCTCCTGTCTCCTGCCTCCTGTCTCCTGTCTCCTGTCTCCTGTCTCCTGTCTCCTGTTCTTTATGCTACATTTTGTCGTGCGGAATGTAGGCTCTAAGCTTCCTTTTTTTTCTTATGCTGTTTTTTCTCTTCATACATAGCAATATCAGCGTGATTAATTAATTGCTCAATATCTTGACAATCTAGAGGATACAAGCTAATACCAATACTGGTTCCTACTGATACACTATGGCCTTCTAAATTGAAAGGCTGATTAATTGTATTGCGAATTTTATCAGCTACTTTAGAAGCCCCAAGTTTTCCTGGAATACCAGGTAAAATTACAGTAAACTCATCACCGCCAAGTCTAGATACTATATCACTTCCTCTTAAGCACCCTTGAAGTCTTTTTGCTACTTCTTTTAATAGTAAATCTCCAATACTATGACCCATAGTATCATTAATAAACTTAAATCCATTGAGGTCGAGAAAAAGTAAACCTACCATTTTCTCATTCAAATTTGCCCACTCAATAGCTTGAGTTAAACGTTCATAAAATTGTTTACGGTTAGGCAAACCAGTGAGAGGATCGTGATTAGCTTGATGGTGTAAACTATCTCCTAATAACTTTAATTTGGCATTATCTATCTCTAATCTTGCTGCTGTTTCTTTGAGATTTTCTTCCATTTTTTTGCGTTCTGTAATATCTCTAATTACTCCTACTAAAAATAAATTTCCTGCTGCATCTTGATGTAAAGTTCTCTTCGTAGCAATTATACGAGTAACTCCCTGAGTATCTGTCAAATATTCTTCGTTTTCTTGTTCTTGATTTGTTTGAAATACTAATTCATCTCGTTGTCTAAGTAGATTAGCTTCATTTTCTGGAAATAATTCATAATCTGTTTTAATTAATAAATCTTCTACAGGATAACCCATAAATTTACCGTAAGCTTGATTCACCACAATAAAACGATGGTGTTTATCTTTAACAAATATAGGATCAGGAATTGCATTAATCAGTGAATGTAAAAATTCTGTAGATTTCTCCCACTCTTCTCTTAAATGAGCAAGATGAAACATAACCATTGCAGCAGAACCAGTAAGAGAAAAGATGGGGGGAATTACAGGCAACCACAAACCATAGTATATAAAAAGAAAATAAGAAATTACTATAATATTAATACCAATAAATACTATTGTTAAAATAGATTTGCTTGGTAATAATAATTCCCAGGTTAAATTAGCACCTATCCAAGAAACAAGAATAATCCAGAGCCATTCTAAGGGTTCAGGTACAACTTTAATATTATTTCTACCATCTAATGCAGCACTTAAAATCTGACTCAAAAAATTAGCGTGCAGTTCTACTCCAGATATTGTTTTTGGAGAGCTAAATAAACGACTACTGTAAGAATTTATGTGAAAATCTTTGACACTAATCGCAGTATAACCAATCAAAACTATTTTATCTGTGAATAACTTTGGAGAGATATTTCCAGATAGTAAATCATTCATAGAAACTACAGTAAAGCTATCTTTTGTTCTGGGATTTGCTAAAAATTGATAGCCTCCTGGATCAGCTCTAATATAAGCTCCATCATTTTTTTGAAAATAATGAAACACGGCTGAACCTAACTGCAAATCATCAGAATTATTCGCTGCTTTAGGTTCAATTTCTTCCGCTTTGAGGTAACTTAAGGCAAGTTTTAGCGCAAAACTTTCCCGAATATTGTCATTTTCTAAAAATATATAGAGAAAGCTACGACGAATTATCCCATCAGGGTCTATAATCAGATTGTTGAAACCTACTTGTTGTTTTTCATACAAAATATTAGGAGCTTTAATTCCCAAACCATCTTTTATTCCTATTTTTTCAATACCAATTATATTAGGAATATTTTCAAGAGATTGTAGTAATTTTTGATGTCCTGGTTGTTGAGGAAAATCACGATATATATCTAAACCAATAGCACGAGGTTGAAAAGAATTTATTTTTTCTAGTAATTCTGCTACTAATCCATCATTAATGGGGTAGCCATACTTCTGTAGATCTGATTCATCAATTCCAACAATTACAATCCGAGAATCTAATGATTCTGAAGGACGTAGGCGAAAGAAATTATCATAAAGTGCCCATTCCCAAGTTTGCAAAAGTCCTAATGAACGTAAGAGTATGACTATACCTGCAGAAGTTGATGCTGTTATTAATACTCGGCTGTTTTCTAATAGCCAATGCTTGATGGTTTTCAGAGTAACATTCTGAAATTTACCGATAATTTTCAACATTTTTAAGTAAAGTAATATAAATAAATACCGATATTTATCGTCAAACTTTATTTGTTACACCAAAGTTTTAAATATCCTATCTGCACCCCACCATCAATTAAATTTTGATGTTTTATTAGCTATTATAACGTAAACATTCAGGGATGAGCTGATAAATTTCATTCATATATTACTAAAGATCAATTCAAAGATTTCTTAGTAATTTTATAGCAGTAATGCTAAATAGGTTATGACCAATCAAAAAGTAAATAAAAAAGTGAAACTCTTGCCTGTTTCCTGTTTCCTGTTCCCTAAAAGCATTAATATTTTTATACATAAATAAAATAGGATTGCTATATAATGATTTAATAATGCTTAGTTCATTTATTAAAAATAAGAAGCTAGTCGCTGACCACTAATAGTTGAATGCCGAAATTATAACCTTATCGATATAATCGGTCATTTCTCAGAGGCGATTGATTAACTTAGCTATTTTATAGCATTATTCTGGAAAAACTCTTATTCCAGTTCGTTGTCAGGAATATTAGTTTTTGAAGGTAAGCATTCAGTCGTCAGCCCTCAGCTATCAGCTAAGGTATTTATAGGGGTTTTCACTCATTTTGACTTGCATTACTTCTGCCTTCTACCTTTAAGCCAAAATCTCTATATTCTATGTTAATCAAAAGCGCTATACTATGAACGACCATATATTCAATTTTTGTCAAAGGCAATAGGCAATATAGAATCTAGATACACAAAAGCTTATAATTTATTAACTCATTTATTTAATTCAAAAGCTGTTTGCGTAGCATTCCGTAGGAATAGCTGAGTGCTAATAGCTGAATTCTTACTTTTAAATATTGAAGTTTAGACTATAAAATTGCTTTCTTTTTGTTAGAGAATTAATTGCTATCTCTAAGAGTATATTCCAAATATATCAGTTAAAAATATTAACCTACAAATATTTGTAATTTAGGAATTTTGCCAAGCATAATTATTATAGATAAATAAATAGTTGAAAAATAATATTTTAATTAATAAAATCTAGGTTAGATCAGCCTAAAATAAAATAAATTAAATTATAGAAAATTTTGATAATGATAATAGGATTAATATCCTAGTCTAAGTCTGAATAACTTGATAGATAAATCAAAGGTGGCGATCGCCACCATGATTGAATGTTATTATCAATTAATCTCAGTAATCGAGTTTTAGTGAATAACATTTACACTTAAATTTTTTGCACAGAAGAAGGTGAATTTCTAGTTTCTGTTTCCCAATTCTGACTACTTTGCTTCTTGTTAGATAAACTCCTCCGAGTAGCTTCTACAAATTGACTCACCCGAATAGGGTCTATTGGTTGATCTATTTTACCATGTCGCTTGAGAGAGCTAGATACAATCACACCATCTGCAGCCTGGATTAAGCTAGAAATATTTTCCCAGTTAGCACCACTACCAATAAATACTGGCGTACCTGCTGCTGCTGCACTAGCTAATTCTAAATCTTCTAAACTTGGTGGACTTCCAGTAGCCCACCCTGAGAGAATTACCCCATCAGCTAGACCTCTGTCAATTGTTTCTTGGACGGCTGTTGTGAGATTTGGGGAACCCAAAGGTCTGGCGTGTTTCACTAAAACATCTGCAAAGATTTTAACATCACTACCCAATTCTCGACGATAGCGTAAAAGTTGATATGCTATACCTTCAATCAATCCTTGGTCTGTAGCCATAACTCCAGTAAGGACATTTACACGGATAAATTGGGCTTGGACACAAGAAGCGATCGCCATAGCACTTTGGCCATCATTACGCAAAACGTTGATTCCAATTGGTATAGATACCAAGTTCATAATCTTTTGTACTAGCAGTGTCATGGCACTAACTACGGCAGGATCAACTTGGTCTTTAATAAAAGGAGCATCGAAAAAGTTTTCTACTATTATGCCATCTACACCTCCTGATGCAAGGGCTGTAGCTTCTCTTTCTGCTCTACTAATAATAGCTTGGAGGTCACCTCCCCAAAGGGGTGAGGTTGGCAAGGGTTGTAAATGTACTACTCCAATGATTGGATGTCTGGTTTTAAATATTTGCTTTAAGTCCACGGGTTTACCTGAAACCACGGTTATTTGGCAATAAGATAGCAGATGTTACATAAGCAATTATGGCTTAGGGATTTTTTCCCTAAATTCTGCTAATTTATTGTTAGTTTTTGGTCATTGTTAAATACCCGACCCTAATGCTTTGCTTAGGCAGAAAAACGCTAGAGAGCAGGGATATTTATTCTGCTGATCCCTAATTACTAATGAACAATTTACAATAACTATTGAGCATTGTTTATGAAACATTAGATAGGAATGAGCAGTTTTGTAGGGCAACCAGGTTAAGTATTTCCTCTTGTTGAAACCAGACTCTTGACTCAAGGTCTAGTTTGTCCAGGACCCCTACATCTTTAAAAATTCACTTCTGCCTTATTTTACTATCATCATATCATTTTTTTTGTTTCAAAATTGATTGATAATCTATCGTAAATTTCTTGACCTGTGACATATATATAGCAGTTTTGATACTTTTAACTTAGAAAATTTTAGGTTTTAGGCAATCAGTAACAGAAAATAAAAATTAAAATGTACTTCACTAGGGTTAAATTTAGTATATAATTTTAATTTTTTTGGTTATATGGCTAATTTCTGATGAGATTATTATCTATAGTTTTAATACCTATTAATGATTGTATTTTTAATCTAGAATTATGATTGTATGATTTAACGGCACAAGCTCAATATTCTTTACTCCATGGTTAAAAATCATATAACATTCCTATTTTATTCGTGGCAAAAATCTTACTGCTTTTTAGGGAACAGGCAACAGGCAACAGGCAACAGGCAATAGTTTCAATTTTTTTATTTACTTTTTAATTACCCGCAACCTATGGGTGGATTGCTATAGTAAACATTTGATGTATTTATTGAAATTATTAGGCAAATAAAATTTCTCTAAAACTTCGCTGACAAAACTATTGAATCAAATTAATAATCCTGTTTTTATTCTTTAAGTATATATAGTATTTTCATTTTAAATGCGACAACATATAGCAATTTTCTTTAAGTTGTGAGATATTGTATACTTTTTTTAGGGAATAGAGAACAGGGAACAGATAACAAAGAAAAAATCATACACATTAATCTAATAACCCTTATTTTATAGACTTTTCCCAACAAAACATTACCAAAAATTGTACCTGTAATCTTTGTATTCACACTAACTGAAATCCTAGTAAAACCTAAATTCAATTTACCTTTGATTCTTGCAGTTTCTGATACTGTTACTGAAAAAGTTATCAGATTATTTCAAGCACCAATACTTAAGTCTTGACGATTAATTTTTTAGGTGAGACTATCATTATAGAGCGAACCTATAGGGTTAGCTTTTGTCTCCGAAAATGTCTTCGGAATATTCAGATTTAATGCTTCCTGAATATTAGCCAAAGGAATTTTTACAGGTAGATTTAATATGCTCTCACTACGTTCAGGTTGTAATTTATTAACTGATGTAAACTCTGGCATTTTAGGTAAAATATCTGTTCCTGCGAAAGCCACTCTTGAAGGAAAAATAATAATACCTAGCACGAATATCATTAAAATTTTTAATTTTACTATTCGTGGAATAGAGCATATTTGCATTAATCTTATTTGCATAAACTTGAAATTTTGAAACTTGTAAGGATTCAGCAGTCAGCTATCAGTTATCAATTACTAAGTTATTATCTTAGAAGGATAATTCAAAATTATATTTCCGTAGCATTCCCCAGGAAAGAAAAAGACCAAAAACTGTCTATAGAAAATTTGGAGATGGATATTTCAGAGTGCTTCAGGAAATGAAACTACTATTTCTCTACCCGCAATAGTCAGAAATTTCACAACTCCCCTCTGATCTGGAATTTTTCATTCCCTGAAGCTACTATTTCCCTATCCGCAATAGTCAGAAATTTCACAACTCCCCTCCAACTCAGAGTGCTTCAGGAAATGAAACTACTATTTCTCTATCCGCAATAGTCAGAAATTTCACAACAACCCTCCAACTCAGAGTGCTTCAGAAAATGAAACTACCATTTCTCTATACGCAATAGTCAGAAATTTCACAACAACCCTCATATCAAATCCGGTTGAATAATTACTATATACTTGGGGGTGTGGGAAGTGTGGGAAGTGTGGGGAGTGTGGGGAGATTCAATATTAAAGTCTAGTTAGGGTTTGCGCTCAAAAGTCTTTTTTAAGGAGTAGGGGGGTAGGGGAAGTAGGGGAGTAATTTTTTGGCTCAACTATGCGCCGAAAATCCGCTCCTTTTTGAGCATAAAGCAGCTCAAAACCAAGGTATTTCCGACCTAAAAAGGCTAAAACCTTTATCGGTAAATGCTTTTAGATTTAATCAGCAAGCCCTAGTTATGAACATATATTATATAACCGGATTCTATATCAAACTCAGAGTCCTATAGTCAGAAATTTACAATGAACCTCCGAGGCGAGGTGCTTTGGAAAATGAAATTACTATTTGAGGAGCTTGAAGTTGATTTCCAAAACTTAATATTAATATAGTCAAGCTTTTTCGTACATACCTACTTATGAGTTATTAACTCATTATCTGGGAAAAAGAAAGTAGACTCCAAGAAGTGAAATATGAATGAAATTGGTCATCAGCTAATCTCAGTAAATGATTAAGTTCAAAAGCTAAAAAGCTAAAAGCTGAATGCTCACGATTAACATTTGACAAAACAGAATATTGCTGAATAGAATATTATCTTTCCTTGTTGAATATTAACTAAAAATCAAAAGTATTCTGACTGGAAAAACTCAGTAAATAACCGAGCTGAAATCTAAACTACATAGAAAAAATTGTCTAAAATTATGTCAAGAGAAACATTCGACTTTGTTATCCCCCTATATAAAGTACGTTGGAATACTCAAGCTGTTGTAGAAGGAATTACTCATCACTATCAACCTCGAAATATCCACATAATAGCTCCAGAAACTGAGACAGAATTACTAGAAAAGAAAGTTAAAGAATGGCAAGTTACCTCACTTTATACCCACAAAGAAGAATATTTTTTTCAAAAAAATGGTTTGCCAAAAGAAGCAATTTGTTCAGAACTTGATTTAGGTAAATCACTTTATAATCCTGGTTGGTTTTATCAGCAATTATTAAAACTTGGTGCTTATGAAGGTATTGATAACCTAAGCGAATGGTTTGTTGTTTGGGATAGCGACCTACTTCCTGTTAATACTTGGCAACTCATCACTAATGATCGAGAAATTACACAACACAAATTTGCACTTTTGCAACACAATCAATATGGTAATCCTCATATTGTATCAAAGTGGGCTGAATGGATTACCTCGGTACTTGGGGTTGAGCCACTTACAGATCATCAAGGTACATTTATTCCCCATCATATGTGGTTCAAACAAGAACATCTAGAATCATTAAAAAAGCAAATAAAAAGCTATTTTCAATCAGACGAAAACTGGTTATTATTGATGATGCGCTCTGCTAATCAATTTGAAACTTTTAGTGAATATTGGTCTTACATTTCATGGGTAGCAGCAAAAGCTCCTGCTGACCTAGCTTTTTATCCATACGAAAATTACGGAGCTACAACTGAGCGATTTTTTGATGATGGTACAGGTCTATTTTCTGCTGCACTGAGAAGTTATCAATCGAGAATATTTTCTACTGAAATTAATAGTTACCAATCAATAGTATCTAATCCAGCTATCTTTTCTCCTTCATATATAGATATAGAATCTTTTATTCGAGAAAAATACGAACCAGATGCGCTTCCCTCCTCTTTATCTTTTGAAAGTAGTCCGCGACATCTCAAGAAAGATAGAAAAAATACCCATATCGAAGAACAACGTTCTCAATGGAACCCACGCAAATTTCAATCTGACATAAGCTTAAATTTAGGGTGTGGAGCGAGACATCTAGATGGTTATATCAATGTAGACAAATTTGGAGAGCCTGACATTAGATTAGATTTAGAAACATTTCCTTGGCTGTGGGAAGATAATAGCGTGGCAGAAATTGAAATGAGTCATGTATTAGAACATCTCGGACAACAGACAGAAATCTATCTGAAAATTATTCAGGAAATATACAGAATATGTAAACCAGGGGCAAAGGTGCATATCAAAGTTCCCCACCATCGCCACGATAACCTCCTACATGACCCTACTCATGTACGTCCAATTACTCCCTATGGTTTAAGTATGTTTTCCCAAAAACTAAACAAAGAGCGACAGGAAAAAGGATATCCTACTACGCCACTGGGTATATATTTAGGTGTAAATTTTGATTTGATAGAAGTTCGCTATATTCCTAGTCAACTTTGGTATGAACATGAACAAGATCGAATTGATGATACAGAATATCTTCTCCAACAAAGTTCTCTATACAATAATCTTGTCCAAGAGTTAGACATGACATTAGTGGCAATAAAATAGTGGAGGAAAAAGGAATCCTTTCTAGCTCCTAATTCCTGCTCCTGTAAAATTATACTTTTATTCAGCAACGCCCATTTTTTGGTCTCTCTACTTATGAGAAATATTGGCACATTAATTGTCTCAATATCAAACATTTGTAGAGGTCCCCCTAGAATAACAGAAACTATAATTTTTGTCTCCAGTATTGCTGAGGAATTAACAAACCAATTGCAATAATTAAAATTAATCCTTCCAAAACAAATATTGAACTTATTCCAATTTTTTCAATCAGACTACCAGTTAAAGAAAAGCCAAGAATTCCTCCGACTCGGAGTGCAGTTCTAAACATAGAAATACCCCTTCCTAAAAAATCTGGAGCAACTAAATTTGTTACTAGAGCAGAACTAGGACCTAAAGCAACATAAGACAAAAAAGATATTCCACAAGCAGCTAAATAAAATTGCCATATAGATACTGCAATGGCAAGGGAAAAAACACCCAAGGCACCTATTAAATAACATGAAATTAATATAAGTTTGTGACCAAATTTATCGCTCATCCAACCACTGAGAGGGGAGAATAAAAAAGAAATACTAGCACTAAAACCCATTACAAAAGAAATATGTCTCAATAGAAAACCTTGCTGGTTCATTGCTAAAGAAATACCTAAATTACCACCAAAAGAAACAAACCCCATTATGACAGTAGCTATTAGCATCAATAAAAATTCTTTCGACCATTTTGTTGTTGACGGTTCAGTTATTTTCAGTGGTAAAGAATTATTAGAAATAGGTTTATCCTCTAAAAATAATTCCGATAAAGCAAAAAAGCAGGAAAACAAACAAACAAATTTAAACATAGTTGAATAACCCCATATATCGGCAATAGGACCAAATGTTAAACCTGCTAATAATCCAGCAAAAGCTGCTACAACAGAAAATATGCCAAATACTTTTCCTCTTTCCTCTGGTAGGCTTAATAAACCGACTAGAGTAATATTCAGATTAATACCAATACCAAGATAAAAACACCAAACAATAGCCGTCAAAGTAGCCAGTTGCCAAATATTATTAACTTGACCTATTAACCAGATAGCCGGAATACTAACTACCGTACTAGCAATAAGCAATATTTTTTTATTTCCCAGTTTATCTCCTAACCAACCACCCAAAAAATTCCCAGTAATTAAAGCAATTTGCAAAAAAGACATATAGTAACCTACTAATTGGGAATTAGCATCTAAATATATTGCATATATTGGTAATAGAGGAGATAAACCTCTAGCTACCATAGCTACCGCAAGTCGATGTAAACC
>JBFRWR010000720.1:0-6310 GCA_051439685.1 Trichodesmium sp. | reverse complement strand
CAATTCCGTAACGGTTAAAACCATCTTGTAATTATCAATTATCCATTATCAATTATCAATTAATGAACAAGCTACTAATTTTCATACTACTTTTAATGTTACAAATTGACCTGCCGAAGGTGAGTTTGATTGCTAGGCCAAAGTTATACTAGCCACTTTACCACCCATTTTGTTGATTTTCTGGAGGGTTTCTGATAGTTGTTCGTAGGGAACTAACCACGCTTTACTGATTCGGCGAACTTTAGGATATCTTGGCAAATTCATCCCGGATACCTCGATCCGATAAATACGCCCTTCTTGGTTGGAATTTCTGAAAGCTTTACTGGGAGCAACACCTTCAGTTGAAGCTTTATAAGCCCATCCCTCAGTGCCACCTGATGGAGCAACAACTGCTGACGCACTATTACGTCCTAATTCCTGAGCTAAACGAGATTGTTTACCAGATACTTGAGAGCGATCGCTATTTGCATAACCTCGATATAGCTGGAACATTCGGGTAAACCCAACGGTTTTCTGTCCTTGTTGGGTAGAAAAACCGCGATAGTAAGGAACGATATTCTCGCCAAAATTTTGAATGTATTCATCAGAGTCTAGGTAAGAATCAATATCTGCCTCAAAGCCCTGGTTTTGATACAGATCGAGGTGTTCGATAACCTCAGATTCGTCATAAGGAGCGCGACCAAGTAAATGTTTTAAATTCAACTCAATTACACGAGTTTGGAAACTGTTATAGAGGAATTTTGACTTATATAATTCTGATTTGGCTACAGCTCGAACAAAATCACGCACAGTAATTGAACCGTTACATAACAATGATTCTTCTGACTTTAGACGTTCGCAAGCCATAATGTATTCATTGCCTAGCACCTGTTTATAAACTGCTTTAATTATTAATTTGGCATCTTCTTGACTCCAGTTAGGCCGTAATTCTACTGGTTGAAGATTACTAAAAGCAGAAACTCCTAGACGAGATGCTTCTGTTGTAATTGCCATTAAATTTTATGCTCCTAAATTTTGGTAATCTTAATTTTCTACAAAATATTGCTTGTGAAAATAATTTAAGCAAACTGTTTGTGCAATTTTCGTGCAATTTTCAGAATTAAAAATGAAGTTTTATGAATTTTTGTAATACAGAATGAATATGGCCTAACGATCTTTTAATACAAACCCGGTTTCTATGCTTGGAAAAATCATAGCTAAAATCACCAACGCCACCTTTTGATACCAACTTAATAAATATTAGAATAAAAGTTTACTCATAGTTGAGTATAGACAAAAAATGACAAATTAATCAATTTATAATTATGTCTAGGCTTATATAAAATTGGTAGAATAAGAACCTTATCTTCAATATTTAGGTGTTAAAAAGTAAGCATTTCCCGACAGAAAGCTTACGTTAAAAATAGTATTTATGAACAAAGAATTTATTTTGAGCAAATCACTATCCGTATATCACTACCAAAATTTAACCTCAAGATAAGTAGCATTTAACCTGTAACCTATAAAATCCGACTACCGTTATTACTGTAAGTTAATTTAAGGTTTCTAAATTTATGCTAAATCAAGTCCGGTTTGCCACCTTCAACGCATCTCTAAACCGTGGCGAAGCAGGTCAATTAATTGAAGACCTTTCCACACCAGAAAATGAACAAGCGCAGACAGTAGCAGAAATTATTCAAAGAGTTAATCCTGATGTTTTATTAGTTAATGAATTTGACTTTGACTCTGAAGGAATAGCTGCTAATTTATTCCGAGATAACTATTTAGAAATAAGTCAAAATGGAGTAGACCCTGTAGAATATCCTTTTGTATATTTTGCTCCTTCAAATACAGGTATTGCTTCTGGTTTTGACCTAGATAATAATGGAGAAATAGTGACAACTCCAGGTGCAGATGGTTATGGAAATGATGCCCTTGGGTTTGGTAATTTTCCTGGTCAATTTGCAATGGTTTTATATTCAAAATATCCCATTATTGAAGAGGAATTCAGAACTTTTCAAAACTTTCTTTGGCAAGATATGCCAGGGGCATTATTACCAGATAATCTGGAAACTCCCGAACCTAATGATTGGTATTCGGAGGAAGAATTAGAAGTATTTCCTCTTTCTTCTAAGAGTCATTGGGATATTCCTATAGAAGTTAATGGAGAAATAATTCATGTTTTAGCTAGTCATCCTACACCTCCAGTTTTTGATGGTGAAGAAGATAGAAATGGCAGAAGAAATCACGATGAAATTCGATTTTTTGCAGATTATATTACTCCCGGAGTAGGAGATTATATATATGATGATGCCGGAAATTTTGGTGGTTTAAATCCTGGTAATTCTTTTGTGATTATGGGAGACAAAAATGCCGATCCATTTGATGGTGATAGTTTTGATAATGCTATTAATCAATTATTAGAAAATCCTCTAGTGAATACTTCAGTAACTCCGGCGAGTGAAGGAGGAGTTGATGCTACAAACCGTCAAGGTGGAGAAAGTGCAAATCATTCAGGAAATCCGGCTTTTGATACAGCAGACTTTAATGATGCACCTGGTACTTCTGGCAATTTACGAGTTGATTATGTTTTACCTTCAATAGATCAAGAAATCGTTGATGCTGCTGTTTTTTGGCCGACAGAAAATGATGATTTATTTGGGTTAGTAGGAGACTTTCCTTTTCCTAGTTCAGACCATCGTTTAGTTTGGGCAGATGTGACTAATAAAAATCGTAAAACTGTCACTAATATTGAATTTATTGGTGATGTAGAATTTGAGACTGGATTTGAATTTCAAGGTACAGAAGTAGGCGGTCTTTCTAGTATTAGTTATGACCGAGGAGAAGGAATTTATTATGCTATTTCTGATGACCGGAGTCAAAATAATGATGCCCGTTTTTATACTATTGATATTGATTTAAGTGATGGTAATCTTGATGATGGAGATGTGGAATTTACAGATTTTACAACTCTATTAAATGAGGATGGATTACCATTTCCTGAAAATGGAGTTGATCCGGAAGGAATTGCTTTTAATGGTGAGAATTTATTCATCTCTTCAGAAGGAAATGTTAATGATAATCTCGACCCATTTATTAATGAATATTCTTTAGCAGGAGAACAATTAAATGAGCTAACAATTCCCGATAAATTCTTGCCGAATGAAAATGGTACTCAAGGTATCAGAAATAATCTCGCTTTTGAAAGTTTAACTATTACTCCAGACCAAGGTTTTCTCTACACAGCAACTGAAAATTCTTTAGTGCAAGATGGTGAAATTTCTAATATAGAAAATGAAGGTACTTCTCGGATTATTAAATACGATTTAGAAACAGGAGAAGTTGTTAAAGAAATTCTCTATTTTGTTGACCCTATTCCTGATGCTCCAATACCAGGAGATGGTTTTGCCGATAATGGTTTAGTTGAACTTCTTGCCCTAGATAATAGCGATACTTTACTAGCTTTAGAAAGGTCATTTGCTTCAGGAGTTGGTAATAATATTCGTCTCTACGAAGTGCAGTTACAAAATACAACGAATATTCAAGATTTTGACAGTTTAATTAATCCTGATGACTCCGATGAAGAATTATTTGATGTTGATGCTGTAGCCGAAAAACGACTACTATTAGACTTCGGAGAATTAGGCATTAATTTAGATAATGATGAGGGGATGGCATTCGGACCTGTTTTGCCAGATGGTTCTCAATCTTTAGTAGTAGTTAGTGATAATAATTTTAATGCTGGAAATCAAGTTACTCAATTCTTAGGTTTCTCCCTAGATATTGATAGTATTCCTGCTGTTAATCCAACTGTTGAAGTTCCAGATTTGATCAGAACTGAAACTGGTGCTGATGCAGATGATCCAGCAATTTATGTACATCCTGATAACCCTAATCAAAGTTTAGTTATTACTGCATTAAAAGATGCTGGTTTGACAGTTTATGACTTAGATGGTCAACTTTTACAAACAATTGCTCCTGAAACTCCTGGGGATATTCGTTACAATAATGTCGATATTGTTTATGACTTTCAAATAGGAGATGAAACAGTTGATTTAGCAGTAGCAAGTGACCGGGAAAATGATACTTTAGTAATTTGGGAAATAGACCCTCAAACCAGGCAACTTACTAATATTACTGCTGAGAATCTTAGCGACCCTGAAACTTCAATTTTTGGGATAGATGATGCCGAACAAACTGCTTATGGATTAGCAACCTATACTAATCCTAATACTGGAGAAACTTACGCTTATATTAGTCAGGCAGATGGGAATCAAATCGCCCAATTAGAGTTAACAACTAACGAAGATGGAACAGTCGATGCGACAGAAGTTCGTCGTCTAACTGTACCTATTCCAGAAGGTGGAGAACTGGATGATGCGCAAGTAGAAGGAATGGTTGTAGACCGAGAATTAGGCATTCTTTATGCTGGTCAAGAAAACTTAGGAATTTGGAAATTTGATGCAGAAGTTGATGGTAGTACGGAAGGAATTTTAATCGACGAAATTGGCGAAAATTTACAAGCTGATGTAGAAGGCTTAACTATTTATTATGCCGATAATGGTAATGGTTATTTATTAGCTTCTAGTCAGGGAAATAATACTTTTGCTGTTTATGAAAGGGAAGGTAATAATCAATATATTGGCAACTTCTTTATTGGGGGTTCAGATAATATTGACGGGGCAGAAGAATCTGATGGAGCTGATGTAATTAATGTGCCTTTAGGTAACAATTTTCCTAATGGTTTATTAGTTGTTCAAGACGGAGCAAATGAACCAGAGTCAGTTACTCAAGACCCAGAAGATGGAGAAATTCAAAACTTCAATGCTAACTTTAAATTTATCCCTTGGGAAAATGTTGCTAATGCTTTTGAAGAACCTCTAGAAATTGACCGTTTTAGTTTTAATCCCCGCCAAATTTCAGACGATTTAAATGATATTGCTATAGGTATTAACGTAGAACCAGAAACTGTGAGTGAAGACGGAGGACAATATACTCTCACTTTCAAGCTAAGTGAAGCAGCTCCCGCAGGAGGTTTACGAGTAGTTTGGTCAGAGACAGATACTGATGATGCTTTCCGCGACATCGAATTTCCGCCAGAGTTAACTAACGCTTCTAACCTAGAAGAATTAGATGCAGTTGGCGATGAACTGGCACGTTCTGCAATTACTATTGATGCAGGAGCAACTACCGCAACTGTCACCTGGACGACTATTGGCGATGATGAGTCAGAAGGAGAAGAAACTACAACTATTGAACTCATAGAAACAGAAACTTATGTCGTCGATCCAGAAAATCAAACCGCCGAAGTAACAATAGTTGATGCAGTAGGTCAAGAAATTATTGGTACTCCAGAAGATGAACGCCTCATAGGCAACTTTGGAGATGATACCATCGTTGGTTTAGCAGGAGATGATACTCTCATTGGTCGCGATGGCGATGATTCCATTATTGGCAGTCGCGGTAATGACTTCCTTTATGGTAAAGATGGGAATGATGTATTAGAAGGTCGTCTTGGTATTGACCGTCTCTTTGGTGGAGATGGCGACGATGAACTAAATGGCGGTCAAGGTCGCGATCGCTTCAATGGAGGTCCAGGAGATGACGTCTTAACTGGTGGAGCGAGTATTGACCGTTTCATCTTTGCGACAAATCAAGAATTTGATTCTAACGATCTTGGTGTGGATGAAATTACCGATTTTGTTGTTGGTCAAGATAAAATTCTGTTAGACCTAACTACATTCACTGCTATTAACGACATCGCCACAGATTTTACCACTGTTACGAATAACAATGAAGGTTCGATTGCTGATGCTGTAATTATTTATAACACAAGCAGTGGTCAGTTATTCTACAATACTAATGGTAGTGCTGCTGGTTTTGGTGATGGCGGTCAGTTTGCGACTTTGAGTAATCAAGCATTACTTGAAGTTAATGACTTTGTTATCAGAGGGTAGTGGACTGGCACATCTAATATCAAGTAACATTAGTTAACCAAAAAGTAAGGACGTTGCATACAACGTCCCTACTCGCTTTCATCATTTGCAACTGTATTTTGACCATATTCCTTTTTACTGAATTTTTACCACTACAAATAATATTAAATACTAAATACTTTTAAGAAAGTTTTAATACACTATAACTAAACATTAATAAATAAATTTGGATATCTGTACAAATACTTAGCTTTTTACAAAAATCAATATTCTCTAGCAAAAAAAATCGGATTTTATTAATAATAATTAACATAAATACTAGCAACAATACGGATAAATAATGTTAATCTAAAAATAATATAAGTAAAAACCACGGAGCCACCTTAAAAAGTACC
>JBFRWR010000719.1:0-2625 GCA_051439685.1 Trichodesmium sp. | reverse complement strand
TCATCAACCTAATAGCAGTCAAGCTGGTGGTGCGCGTCTGTGGATTGAGGTAGCACCTGATGTGGAAATTATTCGTAAGTTTTTCCGAGATATGGAACTAGAGGAAAAGCAACCTCAAGGTTCTAGTGAATTTAGAGTCTGATTTTGAGATTCAAGTAATTTTTATTTATAACTATTTATCTATAGGTATATAGTAGTGTCCGCTTGTTTGACTTTAAAGCTGACATTATAAATTTTTGTGCAAATAATTATGATATTTGTGGCAATACTAACCTCTATAAAAATGATTTTTTTAGGGTAGGTAATAGGTAAGTGATACTTCTATAGTCATTCTGAATAAGACTGGGACGAGTGTTTCTTTACCTATAAAGGGTTTCAGCCAAAAAAGTGTTTCATCCTTATTTGAAATGACTATATCTCTCATATTTCCTGTTTGAGGAGTTAGAGAAGTTATAGCTGAAGTATGTAGGTATCAGTGATTTAGTTAAAGCTTTAAAATTCACTATTATCAAATTTCAGTATTATTTATCTGCCAAAAACTAAAGCTTTGATTTTTCCCTACTACTGCTACAGTAGCTATATAATTAGGTTCAGGAATAAATTGATATAAATGCCAATCAGAGGCTGCTTTAATATCTCCATTAATACTAAAAATCTCTACTGGTTGTTCTGGGTTTAAACTAATTTCTACTTTTTCTAAACCACCTGCTAACCCATCTCCAGTTGCTTTTAAATAAGCTTCTTTACAAGTCCAGAGTTTGAAGAATGTTTCTTGTTGTTGTTGAGGAGGAAGTTGATTAATCAGCTTGTATTCTTGGGCAGAAAAAAAACGTTTGGCTAAATTTTCAGCGTCATTCATTGGGCGAATATATTCTAAGTCGATACCTATTAAGTTAACTTTGGTAATTGCGTATAAGGCTAAATCTTGAGAGTGGGATAGGTTAAATAATATTGAGGTATTTGTTAGGTAGGGTTTGCCCCGATCGCTATAACTAAATCCTAGTTTTGTTGGTTCAATTTTTAAGTATTTACTGAGAATTTTTCTGAGTGTTCCTCTGGCAATAATAAAACGGTTTCTGTCTCTTTTAAAGTGAAATTTGTTGGCTCTATCTATTTCGTCTGAGGATAATATTTTTGATAATTCCTCAATTTGAGAAGAGGATAATTTTAGCTTTGTACTCCATATATGTACATCGTTTTCTGATAGTTCTAATTTTTTTTCTGGTGGATTAAGAAACATTTATTACTACTAATTTTTCGGGAATTTTAAGCATTGCAGGATTTTGTTTAAGAAGAAGTTAGGAGTCAGAATCAATTAGTGGGAAATTAAAGTTTCAAGCATTTCTATTCCAGGAGGTACTGATAACTGATAACTATTAACTGAAATGACTCGCTTCTCCTAAATTTTTTATTAATAACTTAAATAAATTACATTTGTAGAGTAGGCAAATAGTAATTTATATCTATCTGTTCAGATTCAGCAATTAACAATTTGGCATTGATGAAAGAAAGTATGATATCATGTCAGGTAGCATCGGTATTGTATAGAAAAGGTAGGCAACAGGTAACAGGCAACAAACAACAAGCAGGAAGGCAATTGAGCAAGAAAAAAACTTAAATTTCCTGTAAATATCCACGCTAACTTTTACACAAACTATACCAACGGACATGATATGAAATTCTGATCGGAGTAAGATTGATAGTAAGGAAAAAAGCTATTTGAATACTGACTACTAAAAATAATACCATTATTCACCAACGGCAAAATTTTTTATGTCTGCCCGAATTATTTAAGTTTGAATTATTAATGATTAATTAAAAGTCAATTATCGGAATCTGTTTGGTCAGAAATTTATCAGCAACCAGACGAAAAACCAAAGCCACTATCAAATCCATATCAGCAATTAGCTAAGGCACTTTCTACAGATTTAGAAACAGAAAAAGCAGAGAAATTTTTACAGAGAGAATTAGCAACTCCTACAGATAATTACAGATACTCATCCCTGTATGAAGGATCGTTTAAAATCTATAGGATATACCGCAACATTAAGTTGAATAAAAAATCATGCGTATAGGGAAAAAACCGCCAATGTATTTTTGGCTTACCATAGCTAATTGCTAAAATGCAACCTTAATCTCTTTCTCGGCGCAACTATTTTTTAGGGAACTTTTTCATTAATTGATAATGGATAATTGATAATTACCTCTGGTTAAAACCATCAGATTGAATATATTAAAAAAAATCAGTAGTTAGCAAACCTTAATTATGCTGATTTCCTATCTATCTTCCTTAATTTAAAAATCAACTCCACGTTTTAATTCCACCCCATGATTAGCATAATGCTTATGACAGAAAACCTCTGAATGAACGCTAGCCAAATCAAAATAGTCAGGTGGATTAAGACAACGACCAGTAATAATTACCTCTGTATCTTTTGGCTTGCGTAATAAAGCTTCAACTATTGGTTCTACTGGCAATAAATCTAAATCTACAGTCGGATTAAGCTCATCTAAAATAATAGTCTTATATAAACCAGAAGCTATAGCCGCTCTAGCTATTTCCCAACCTCTTTCTGCCTCAACAAAATCTATTTCTTTTTGTTGCCCACGCCAAACAATAGCATC
>JBFRWR010000718.1:0-9059 GCA_051439685.1 Trichodesmium sp. | reverse complement strand
AAAAATATCTGAAGATGACTTGAAAAAGAAGTTAGTTGAAGTCAAGCAAAATTTGCAGATAGAATTAGAAAAGTATGTAGCCGATAATTACTCTAAATCTCTAGTAAAATCAGAATCAGTCAAGCAAAAAATCACCATTTTTATCGAAAATTATCTCAAAAATGCACCCTACGCAAACTTGTCATTAATTAAAAACAAGGAGGAAAAAGTATGTCTACACTAGAAGAATTAACAGTCATTTATCCAGAGCAATTAGTATTAGAATTATCAACCAAAGATATAGACAAAGCCTGGTCATCAAAACATCAATTTTCTCACAACATTTCTCAGTGGAATGCTTATCTAAATCGTTTGTGTTTACAAGTCATTATTAGGTGGCTAGAAGCTGAACCAGATTTTAAAATTGTTGTTAATTCCCATAAAAATTTAGCCAGTATTTGGGAAGTAGTCAACGGTACACCCATTACTTTAAATCAGGGAAATAATCAAACAAAACTGGTAATTATTCCCAGTGAAACAATAGATACTGACGAATTTCGCGTTCCTCAAGAATGGGTTGATATTCCTGAATGGGTTGCTGATTATTATTTAGCAGTACAAATTAATCCTGATGATAATTTGTTAAGAGTTTGGGGATATGCAACTCACCAACAATTGAAAAATAAAGGAATTTATGATGAGAGCGATCGCTCTTATTATATAGATGGGGAAGATGTGATTGAGAGTTTAAATGTAATGTGGGTAGCACAAGAATTATGTCCCCACGAAACTGTAAAAGTGGAACCTTTACCTATATTATCTACAGTTCGGATAGAAACTTTACTCACGAAACTCAGTCAAGAAATAGAAGATTTTCCCCATCTAGATATACCATTTTCCCAGTGGGGTGCATTATTAGCAAATGAAGATTTGCGACAACAATTATATCAACGACGACTAGCAGGAGAAGTTGTTGAAAAACCAATAAATTTATCTAAATGGTTTGACGATATAGTAGAAATTGGTTGGCAAACTATTGATGAATTTATAGCACAAAGAGCAGGAAAATTAAACTTTGCATTTAGTAGGTGGAAACAAACAACAGATGACTGGGAATCAATCAAGAATTCAATAGATTTAATTGATCATAGTAGTGATGAAGAACAACGAAAAATTGAAGCTTATAAACTAGGAGAAAAAGCTCCGAATGTTCCCAAAGTAATTAACGCTTTAGTCTATCTTTTAGAAGATACTAAAAATATAGAAACTCGTTGGGCAGCAGTAGATAGTTTATGGATGATAGACAAAAATCATCCGCTGGCAGGAAAACGTCAAATCGAAAGTTTAGAAATACCAGGGACCAACCATTTAGTAGCATTAATGGTAGCAATATTACCCAAAGGTGAAAATAAATTTTCCCTATTAGTACGGGTATATCCTGAAAGTAGTCGTTACTTACCAGATAACTTTAAATTGATAATTTTGGATGATAAAGACAATACCTTTTTAGAAGCAAAATCTAACGAAGGTGATAACTATATTCAGCTTAAGTTTAGCGTTAGACATGAGGAAACATTTGGAGTCAAATTAGGATTTGAGGAGAATCTAATTACTAAAAACTTTATTGCATAAAAGCAGTCCAGTAGGGTGCGAAATTTCAGCAATTAACAATGTTCATGTTGGCGAAAATTGCTATAGCAAAAATCGTTTTTTTTAATAGTTGTTGAAGTATCAAATTAAGTTTTCCAATAATTCTCCAATCTACTAGAAGAACCGTACCACAATTACATGGAATAGGCTTTCAGCAATTAACAATGTTCATGTCGGCGACAGCAGAAACAATTAATAATTAATAATTACCCCTTCTTTCAAGAAGGGGATTGGCGCTCAAGTAATTTTTTTTGATTTATCCTATATCGGGGGAGGCTTTAAACCTTAATTGTTGAATGAATAATTAATTATTGACGCTTCAACTCTTAATTATTAATTATTAACTATTAATTATTCGGTAAAAATAATATAGCAATCCTCCGCATATTCGTGGCAAAAATTTTACTGCTTTTTAGGCAACAGGTAAGAGTTTCAAATTTTTTATCTACTTTTTAATTTATCACAACCTATTTAGGATTGCTATAGAACTTATAACCGGGTTTATTGAGGAAATTCCTGATTTTTAATAATCAGGACAATAAACTCGGTTTCTTGTTTGAAAATGTAGATAAAAAAAATAAGTGTCAAAATTGCATAGATTTATCAGACCTAATCCTATATAGATATGACAAGGAGTTCCATCTATGTCCATTTATAGATTTAGGAGAAATTGTTGATATGTATTAAAAGGAGTCATAAATAACAAATATGACCCAAAAATAGGGTCTCAAGTCTCTCCTTTTAAAGGGATAAAAAAATCAAATCCACTATTTCAAGCCTCCCTATTCTAGGAGGTACTGACAAATGATAACTGACAACTTATAACTGAAATGACTGCTACATCCCAATACTGGAACTTTATAGAAGTTGGCACTAATGGAAACTGTCAAATTCGGGAAAATGAAACTGCTAAAAAATTCTTACTTGAGCAATTTCCTGAGCTAGTCAACTTATCGGAAATATCAAAAGATGAAGAGAGAGAAATTCAAACCTATCTGATAGAAAGATGGCAAACTTTTCCTCTAGCTGAACTTTGTTTACGTTGCTTTATCTCTAATAAAATTCGGGAATATTGCCTGTATTTGGAAAAACGGTTTGGAGTGAAACATCATTTTACCCAAAATGACTTATTTTCCCTCTTACTTGATGATACTATTACAACCAACAAAAAAAGTAGTTATCAATCCTTAGCTACTGAAATTTTGACAACATTTAAACTTGATGGAGGAGGGAGTTTATCAACTTGGATAAGTTGGATAGTAAAATGTCATCAACCACTCAAGGATTTTTTACTACAGCATGGTATTTATCTAGCTACAGATTGGGCAATTATTAATAAAGCAACCCCCAATGATTTAGAGTTTTTAGGATTGACATCAGAACAGTTTCAGCAAGATAAATTATTATTGGAAAATTATCATGCTATTTATCGTAAAGACCGTTTAGAAGCTAGAGTTAGAGGTAGATGTCAACCACCAACATCAGAGCAACTAAAACGAATTGCTAATCTCTCGCCGAATACCCAGAATTTATCACCTGAAAATATTCTCAAACAACTCCAAAATCTTGCCCAACGTTTACGGGAATATAGGATTGCTATAAAAGGGGGATTACCACCTGTTGTAAATATAGAAAATCCTGGAATAAATCAAACAGTTGAACAACTTCCTGACCCCAATTCCGAGCAGGATGAACAACAAATTTTTTTGAAAGATTATATCCGAATAGTTGAAAATTGTTTAGATAAGTCTGTCGAACAAATTATTCAGAATAATGTCACTAAATTCCAGAAAAAAAAGCCACCTAAACATCAGGATTTTCTCACAGCACTCACTCTGTTTTATCAAGGTATTGATATGGGAGAAATTGCCCCTAAAATTGGTTTTAAAGCACAGTATCAAGTCAGTCGTTTACTCAAACTAGAGAAATTTCGGGAGGATGTCGGTCAACAGATACTTATATATTTAAAACCGCAAGTAAAAGAATTGGCACAATACTATACTAGCTCTGAAAGATTGCAAAGTTTAGAACAACAATTAAACGAAATATTGAATGAGGAGGTAGATAAAATAATTCAGGCTGCCAAAACAGAATCTGAAGGCAGAAAGACAAAAAGTCGTCAATTTAATAGTTTATTTGCCTACGCTGTTCGTAAATGTTTGAGTAAAATTAGGAGTTCATTAATGGATAATGGATAATTACCTCTCCTTAAAAGAGAGAGGATTGACTCAAAAGAAAAAAATTTGTTTTTTTCCCTTGAAAGGGGAGGCTTTAAACCTGAATTATTGAATTATTAATTATTCGGTAAAAAGCAAAAGATTGCTACAAGATTATGTCTGGATAATAAACGATAGAACTCCGATCCGCTGACGTGTTGCATATCGCGTAGCGTTAACGTTTGCGGAGCATTCCGGAACGGAAAGTTGTGCGCCAGCTAAACAAAAAGTTTTTGTTTGTAGTATTGTTATAGCCCTATCTATAACTTATTGCTCAAACCTTACTACGAAGTTCTAATTATAACTATTCAAACAGACATTACATAAAGTAGGGATTAAAACTTTGTCTTTCTAATCTGACTAGAAAACTCTACCCTCTACTTTTATTGTAAAAATAATCCAAGGAAACAATTACTATGAATCATACACAATTTTCTGAATTTTCTCTAGAATTTGAAAATTTTCCTACCGGGGAAATTAGCCTCAAACCAGAACATATTGAGGCAGCTTTCAAACAGGTTAGTAATATTAAAGACTATGAACAAAAATGGCAAACTTATATTCATGTTTTAGCTCTTTTTGCTTTTGAAGAATGGCTGCTAGAAAGAGCGCCTGAATTATCTATAAATCAAAATGACTGTTCAATTTTTCAACCAGAATATGCCAATTTAATTCCGGCTGTTTCCAATATTAGAGTAGGAGATTTTAAAGTCTGTTTGATGGTTGCCAGTTTATCCGAACAGGTAAACATTCCTAATACTATAATTACTTTGCCAGAATTTACCGCACATTTTTATGTAGTAGTAGAAGTCGAAGAGGAGTCAGAGTTAGCTGCTATTCGCGGATTTTTACCATACAATGAATTAGAAACTATGAACCAAAAAATACAGCAACAATCAGATAATTTTTCTCAACTCCCACTTGGTTTGTTTAATAGTAAATTAGACGAACTATTGCTAAATTTACGCTGTTTAGAACCTATAGCCATTGCTTTACCGAAACCTTCAGTAAATTTATCTGAAATGAGTAAAGAAAAAGCTAATACTTATTTATCAGATTTACTACAACTGGTTAGTAAAAAAGCTATAAATGTCAAATATTGGTTACAAAACCAAACAGATGTAGTTGCCAGTTCACTATCCTGGAATTTATTATCTGCACCGTCACCTGTACGGCGAAAAGTTGAAAGAAATCATGAGGAAAAATTAGAGCAAATTCTTAACCAAATTAACTCTGGCAATAAAATGAAAATTCCTCCTGGTATTGGGCGCGGATATAAACAGTTTAATTTAGCTGGCAATGAAGTTTATCTTTATGCAGTTACTTGGTTAATTTCTGAATCTGAAAAAGAGTGGAGTTTACTGCTAATCTTGAGTAGTGCTGAGGGTAAAAAATTATCATCAGGGATAAAATTACGGATTAGCGATCACACGGGTATTTTAACTGAAAAAGAACAACATCCAAATAAGGAAAATACTTATCCATACGCTCGTGTAGGAGGTAATTTAGATGAGGAATTTCTAGTTACTATTGTGGCACCAGATAATCAGGAAAAAACATCTTTTGTATTTAAGTGGAATGAGACATAACTGAAGTTAGAAGTTAAAAGTCTGAAGTTCAACTATTGCTGTGACTAAATTTGAGAGGAGCGAAAATGTCCTAACATTTAAAATGGTGCGTTACGACGGATTATTAAATGATTTTTACAGTCTAAATTTTTGCCCTCTAACGCACCCTACAATAATGAACGTTGTAATATTTTATTTATCGTAAGGGTTTGGTTTGCAAAACAAAGCAAAAATGGGATTTTCAAATCAAAACCCTACCGAATAATTTAGGATTTAGTATATATATTTCAACCTAAATTACACCTATCTATATATTTCTCTTACTGAAAATGATTTTTTTAAATTTAGAGGTAGAAATTACATCTGTAAATGTAGATAATCGAGAAAAACAAAAGTGTTCATTTAAGTTATCTTGGCAAGATAATGGCAAACTTTCTGCCACTCTTAATTATCCCAATAAACTGATAGAAAATTACGCACGCTGGAAAAATGCTTATGACAATTACTATTCCAAAAAACCACGCGGGAAAGTTATAGATGAGGGTGATACTCCTGCACCTGAAATTGATTGGTCTGCAAAACTAAATGAGGAGGAAAAAACTCTAGTAACCGAATTTAATGAATGGTTGCGTGACCCAAAGTTATATGACATTACAGAAAAAATCAAAAGTGCTACTAACAAACCTAACTTTCACTGGATAGAAAAAATCAAAAGTGCTACTAACGAACTTAACTTCTACTGGGTTGATATTTTTCTTTCTTGTCATTCCCAGGAGTTAGCACTTTTACCTTGGGAAGCGTGGGAAATAAGTGGTAATTTTGGTGCATCAGGTAGAATTAGGATTTCTCGCACTCCTACAAATATCCTCGAAAAACCAGTGCAACCTATTCGTCGCAAAGCACGAATTTTGGTAATTATTGGAGACGATAACCATCTAGATTTTCAAACGGATCGTGAATCTTTAAAATCTCTTTCTCGGATGACAAATATTAAGTTTATTGGATGGCAACTAGGAGCTAATATTAATGATTTGAAAATAGAGATTTGGCAGGCTATCGCTGACCCTAATGGTTGGGATATTTTGTTTTTTGCTGGTCATAGTGATGAAAATAATTTAACAGGGGGAGACTTTAGTATTGCCCCTGGTATTTCTATGTCTATTGATGAACTAAAAGAATCTCTAAAAATAGCAATTAAAAACGGTTTACAAGTAGCTATTTTCAACTCTTGTAAAGGTATTAGTATTGCTGAATCTCTAATTAGTTTAGGATTAACTCAAGTTATAGTAATGCGGGAACTTATTCATAACAACGTTGCCCATGAATTTATTATAAATCTTACTAAAAGTTTAGCAGCACACAAAGATATACATGAAGCTTTATTGGATACTTGTCGGAATTTTCAGACAACTGAAAAATCTCTAATTTATCCTTCTGCTTATTTAATACCTTCCCTATTTCGTCGCCCTAATTCGGAACTTTTCAAAATAGAACCTTTTGGATTAAAACAACAGTTAAAAAGGTATTTACCAACTACCAGAGAATCTAAAGCTTTGCTCTCGTTGCTGGTTGTTATTTCGCTGTTACCGACACAGCAGTTTTTGTTAGATTGGCGAGTTTTTGTACAGGCTATTTATCGTCAACTAACTGGTCAAAATTTGACTAATCAAACTCCACCTGTGCTGTTAGTGCAAATTGATAATGAGTCAATTATCAGAGCAGGAATTACTGATACTACTATAATGGATAGAGGTTATTTAGCTAAATTAGTTGAAGCAATTTCTGAGTCAGAAGCACAAATAATTGGCATTGATTATTTATTAGACCGTTTTGATGGTGGGGAGAGTGATCGCCTCTTAGCAGCAGCACTTCAAACAGCAGTAAAAAAAAGAAAATGGATTGTTTTTGCTAGAGATAAGTCTGGTGTTCATCCAGAATTTGCTAGTTTGAATTGGAGTCTAGAAGGAGATATGACCGTACTTGGTGATGGTAGGTATGTGACAACTATAGATTTTCGAGACTCAAATGATTTAACTTTTGCCTCAATGTTGGCATTAGTTTATCGACTAAATTATGACAATAAATATAATGATTTGCCATTGCCTAACTTAGAAAGTAAGAATAATTTATTTCGTGAGTTATCTGATTATCTAAAACAAGAAAAAGGAGTTAAGCATGAAACATTATTTTCTCCTGTTGCTCGTTTAAACTTACTTACTATTCTTTCTTATTGGTTGAGGCAAATGTGGCTCCATCCAATTGTGGATTTTTCTATTAGTTACGACCAAGTATATGACTGTATTCCTGCTTGGCGACTTTTGGAATCTAATAATTCTTTTGTCTCTGAGAATTTTCGCAGGTGTGAAACAACTAAAATTAGGGATAAAATTAGACAACAAATAGTAATAATAGCTCCTGGTGGATATAGTAATGCCGGGGTAGAATCTGGGCAGGATAATATTGATAATTCACCAATGGCTTTTCGTTATTGGAGTAGTGGTGAAAAATTAACAGGGGGAGAAATTCATGCTTATCTAATCCATCATTTTCTGACTAATAGATTGGTTGTTCCTATTCCTGATTTATGGGTGACTTTGATTGCTGCTTTTTTAGGAAAAAGTGTTATTCTGATATTGAATGATTATCCACAAAAGCGTAATCTTTTGGTAGTTGTTTTTGCGGTTAGTAACTTAGGATATTTAATAGTTAGTTTACAGGTTTATATTTCTGGAGCTATTTTGTTACCTATTATGTCACCTTCTGGGATTTTCTGGATTTATTTTTTGCTAAATAATAGGAGGTTAAGGAAGTCATAAGTTAGAAGTCAGAAGTTGTTTTTGTAACTGATAACTGGTGTTGGGTTATCCTGCGGGACGCAAATTAAATTATTTAACCCAACCTACGCTTGATAACTAATAATTTATAACTGAAATGACAATAGAAAAGCTAGGACAAAAATACCAAATTGTAATTCCTCAAGAAGTTCGAGAAGTGCTAAATTTACAGCCCGGCGATCGCTTGGAAATAAAAGTAGTAAATGGCACTGTTGTTATGACTCCAGCAACTAGCAAAGCTTCTCGTTTGTTGGGAAAACATCGTAAACTTTGGCAAGGAGAAAATGCTGTTACTTATATTCGGGAACAACGAGAATCATGGCGAGATTAGAAGAACTTCAAGGTGCTAAAATTGCTCTTGATAGTGTAATTTTTATTTACGCTTTGGAGGGAAATTTAGAATTTGGTAATCGTGCTATTAAAATTTTTGAAATGATTGAGGCAGGTAGTTGTAAAGGGTTTGCTTGTGACTTGGTTTTAGCAGAATTAATGGTTAAACCTTTGCGCACTGGAGAAATAGAAATTGCCGAGGAATATGCTAATGATTTGCCCAAGTTTCCTAATCTTACTTTCTGTAGTCTTACTCAAGCAATAGTAATTGCTGCTGCTAGGTTAAGAGGAAGTAGTAATTTAGGTTTAATTGATGCTTTACATCTAGCAACTGCTGTAGCAGCAGGATGCAAAGTTTTTATTACTAATGATGCTGCAATGCGTCATCCTGACCCTGGTTTAGATATTTGGATGCTTACAGATATTGAAAGTTAAAAGGTGCAAATTATGTCTCATAAATTTAATTCATTCCTATCTTTTTT
>JBFRWR010000717.1:0-3201 GCA_051439685.1 Trichodesmium sp. | reverse complement strand
AAGATGAGAGGGAAAAAGAGAGTTTTTCGGGAAAGTCTTTAAATTTTTGGCAGAGGTGGCGACTGGCGCAATGTGCAAAGCGTGCAAAAACTAAAGGTAAAATTGCTGAAGTTTATGGGAAGCTTTTGGCTTATTTACGACAGGCGTTTTTGGCAATAGAAAATTATGGATTAGAAGCAGGAATTTTTGAGCAAAAAGGAGATATTTTTTATTTGGAATTTGCGGAAATTAAGCAATGGGTTTTATCAACAGTAGGTTTGGTTGAGGAAGGAAACCTAACAAAAGAATCGCCCCCAACCCCCCTTGAGCAGGAGGGGATGTTGAGCGAGACCCTCTTGGAGAAGGAAGAAATGACAGAACCTTCTGTCGGTTGTGATGAAGGAAACTCAACAAATAATGTAGCTTCGTTTGAGCAAAGAAACCTACCTCAGATCA
Source organism: Trichodesmium sp. (assembly GCA_051439685.1). Classification (GTDB taxonomy): domain Bacteria; phylum Cyanobacteriota; class Cyanobacteriia; order Cyanobacteriales; family Microcoleaceae; genus Trichodesmium. Next base: position 2,766 of record JBFRWR010000717.1, on the reverse strand, counting down.
GAGACGAAAAATTATTTGATGAAAACTCTCCCCTAACTCCCCTGGAAAAGGAAGAAATGACAGAACCTTCTGTCGGTTGTGATGAAGGAAACTCAACAAATAATGTAGAAGTTGAAGAACAAAATAGAAGAGTATTGAAGGTAGTTTCCCCCTCTTCCCCTTATCCGGAAACTTTCCACAGTCTCAGACAACTTATCCGTCAAAGAAAAGAAAAGTTGCAAAAAGACAGCGATCGCCAAGTTCCTTCTGTAGTTTATGGGAATGTCTTACCCGAACAAAGTCAGGAAACTATCTCTACTGAGGAAAATGTTTCTATTTTACAAGGGATACCAGGGAGTGTCGGTTGTGTGGAAGGTTATGTCAAGGTTTGTCGGAGTTCAGAGGTAAATCTTGCTGAGTCGGAAAATTTAATTATAGTTGTGCCTTATACGGATGCAGGCTGGGCAGCTTTGTTGTTGAACGCAAAAGCTATTATTACTGAAGTGGGAGGTCAATTATCCCACGGAGCTATTATTGCACGGGAATATGGCATTCCGGCAGTAATGAATATTTCTGGAGCAATGACTCGTTTACAAGATGGGCAAAAAGTTAGGGTAGATGGGTATCGGGGAACTGTGGAATTATTATCATTAGGGGATTGATATTACACCTCTATTAGCAAGCACTTACAGCGGTTTTCATATGAATAAATCACAATGTTCAAACTAACCCATGGCATCATCTTCAGTAATTTAAGCGATGTAGCTGCCGCTAGGCTCCACCAACGCTTCGCTGATAACTTGATCTAATTGTTCGTGAGTTCGAGCTTGACGAGAACGGAGAAACTCTTTAAATTTTGACCAACATAGTTCGATGGGTGATAAATCAGGTGAGTAAGCAGGTAAGAACATTAACTTGGCTCCCGTCGAAGAAATTAACTCTTGAATTCTAGAACCTTTATGAATACTTAAATTATCCATCAGTACAATTGCCCCTGGCCATAGTTGAGGTACTAAAATCTGCTTTATATATGTTTCAAATACATTTTTATTTGTACTACCAATTACTGTCGTTGATGCAATTAGACCATCTAGACTTAAGCCTCCTAAAACACTTGTATTCTTACCTTTATTTCTAGGGGGATTGCTAACTACTCTCTCTCCTACTTTTCCTCGACCATAAAGACGAGTCTCTAAAAAGTTTATCAAAATTGCTAAGGAGCGGGCATTGTATCAGATATCTCAAGTTCGGGGATTGCTTTCTATTATGGATAATTCAGGGCTAATTGACATACTCTCCGGCCTAAAGGCGCGGAGATTCTCCTGAAAACAGGATTCTTGGTTCAATGAGTCCACTTAAATCAGACACGCAAGCGATACCTAAGCCAGAGATGGTTCTCTTCCCAAGCGTTTACTCTATTTCAAGAGCCTGTTCCCGTATGCCCTACGGTACAGTTCAAACCTAAAAAAACTTTGGTTTTCTGGTACTCTGGTACTTGTTGCTTAGAGCTTTTCCATACACAAGCATTCCTGTGCAAAACCCCATAACTCTAGTTTTCAAGGTAAATGGCGCTACTGATTAAGTAGCTAGGTTTTTAGAGTGGTTGAATACCTTTCCACTTTTTCTAGCATAACACAAAGTCCCCCTAAAATGGGGAGGCTTTAAACCCAGTTTTTCGGTAAAATGTTTCAGCTATATCAATATGCTTTGAGGAAAGGCGAAGCTATTTAGCCCAGGGATAATGTGTATAAGACTAAGAAGGCCAAGGATAGAGGTGAGGCTATTGATTTTTTTCGCCGACTGGAAGGAGATGGGATGGGGCTGAACAATAACCACTCCAAGGACAATTAAGTTTGAAGTTTTGATAGATGTGAAAAAAGGGCTTCTAAGAGACTAAGAAAGGCTTTTAAAAGTGGGGGTGGTGGGACTTGAACCCACACGACTGTTAAGGTCAACGGATTTTAAGTCCGTAGCGTCTACCATTCCGCCACACCCCCCTAATTGAGAGTTGTATATTATATTTTTTCGCTCATTCCTTTATTAAAGCACAATGTTTAAAATTTTGGCAAGTATTTTGAAAAAAAAAATATTAAGGATTGTCAGTAAACAAATTAATCTTTTTGTAAGGCTCTAGAATCTAGTGATTTGCGGAAAGGGGTCATTTCAGTTATCAGTTTTTAGTTAGATCCTAACAGCGGATATTTGCTTTTCCTTTTCTTTCCTTCAGTATGTTCAGCAAACTGAATACTCCGCAAACTTGAAACCTGATTTTATGGCCAATATAGACCAGCTTCAGAGATTGATGTTCAGTCGCTACCCTGTGCCCTATGCTTTCTACCCAACAACAAGGCGGTGGAATTTCACCACGAAGGAATTAAGAGTTATTCACAAGTCGAGGTTATCCTCATGTATTGACTTGGAACGGCTGTTTATACCTAGTTTCCTAGTTGAGTGGCCAACGATTCGCACAATTATAGAATAATCTGGATATTTACTGGAAAAACAATTAATCTGCCCATAATATATTAGACAGTATACGATTAACTATTGAAATTTCTCAATCTTGATTTATGAACTTAGAGCTATTAACTAACTTAGAACTAGACACAAATCTAATTATCCTAATTATTTACGCAGTATTGGCCGGAGCCTATCTCCTTGTAATGCCAGCTATAGTTTATGCTTATCTCAATACCCGTTGGTATGTTGCTAGTTCTATTGAACGGGTCTTTATGTACTTCTTGATGTTCTTATTCTTCCCTGGTATGTTGGTTTTGTCCCCATTTT